>NZ_JACGAV010000001.1:0-232511 GCF_020137645.1 Campylobacter sp. RM12637 | reverse complement strand
CTTTAATCAAAACCGAATGGCTGGGGTTGTAGGTGTAAAACACAGGTTTTAAGTCTTGATGAAGCTAAAGATAATGAACCTATAAATTTTTATAAAATATAAGGTGATGGTGTGAGTATGGATAAAAAAAACAGCAGTATTTTTTTATGCACAAGCTTATAATATTTTATCCGAAGAGCCTAAAAGTGAACCTAATTTTCATAAACAAAACGCATCTAATTTATCAATAATAATTTCTGATATTTCTGCTTTTTATGTAGCACAAGGTAGATTTGCTAAGATTATCGATATGACTTATGCACCTATAAATCCTGATGGAGAGTTTTTAATAAATGGCATTGCTTGTATAAAAGTAAGTGCTAAAAATAGTATTTTGCGTATTAAAAATATAAATGCAAATGATAAAAATTGTAAAGAATTTTTCGCAAGTGATGAAACAAAAAAGCTGCTAGATAAAGATTTAAACAAAGTTAGTGAGATTGAATATGACTTTAGTGATAATAAAATCTTATTTTAAGAATTATTATAAAAATTATGATTTAGATTTCTACTCTTTAAAAATCAAATTCCTGATTGAAATTCTAGAGCATTAAAAGTATTTAAAAGCTAAGTTTAGCTTAATTTTATTGTTAAAATAAATTAGACACTAATTTTTTAAATTCCATAATATGTTTTTAAGAGTTTAAGTTATTGTATTTTATCAATGAAGCTTGGAATTTATCCTTAAAATAAATTCCAATAAATCTTAAATTGTAATAACTAAAATTAGCGTTCCATATACCAAGTATTATTTATCTTTATAAGGTTCATTTCTTTAGAAAAACTTTCACCATTATTAAATGTTACTTTATATCTAACTCCAGCTGAGCTTCCTAACTCATAGTCTAAGCTTGTTTCTATTGATTTAACACTACCCATTTCTTTAATGCCCTTTGCTTTATAAGACATTTTTTCTAATAAAATATTTTTTTCATCTTCTGATTTAAAATTAAAGCACTTAACAGCTTGTTTATCTTCTTCAATCACTAACTTCAAACATTTTTTAACTACAACATCTGAAGTACCATCAGCTTTAGGATTATCACTCCCACAAGCAACTAACATAGATGCAAATATTGCAAAACTTAATAATTTTTTTCATTTAATCTCCTTTTGATTTGGTTTTTTTAAAGCTTAATGCTTTTTGTAAAATCAGTATAATAGCACCCCCCCCCACATTCTTAATCTTTACTTAATTTGTATTTGAATTTATTTTTTATAATTTGAAAGGTTGTAGTAGAATTAGGTTTGCAATTTAAAATCTAATTTGCATATATTCTAAGTATTTTAGAGTTTTTAATAATGCTCTAGCTTAGCTACTCATTTTTATTGCTTATTAATTAAAAAATTATTTAATTTAAAATATTTTATTTATACTATAAATAAGTTGTATTGATAAAATTGATTTTATAGCCTATATTAAAGCTATATTTTAATATTTATATTTTTTAAGGAATTTGAATTAATTTTTATTTTGCCAGGATATTGGCGTATTTAAAGAATTTTTTAAATAATGTTTTTACAATTTATTTTTTAAATTAATGAAAACACAATTTAATTATTTTATTTATTTTAATAACGCTATTTTATTAATATTTTATAATTAGTAGTATTTATTGCTTAAATTTATTAAATTAGATTGCAAAAGAATATTAATTTAAGCAAAATTTTTACTTTTTTTGTTAGACTTAAAACTTTTTAATTTATAACAAGGTTTTCATATGGATTTTCATCAATTTATTGAGCAAATTAATGGAGTTTTAGTTGCTTATGTTCTTGTATTTGCCTTAGTTGGAATAGGTCTTATTTTCACTATTTATCTAGGTTTTCCGCAATTTCGTTATTTTAAAGAAGGCTTGAGTGCAAGTTTTGGAGATTTATTCAAAAAAGGTAAGAAAAAAAATTCTGGAATAACAGCCCTACAAGCTATGATGATTTCAATTTCAGCACAAGTTGGAACAGGTAATATCATAGGCGTTGCAACTGCTATCAATTTAGGTGGAGCAGGAGCTATATTTTGGATGTGGGCTAGTGCATTTTTGGGTATGGCTACAATTTTAGCTGAAGGTGTTTTAGCACAACGCTACAAAGTATGGCAGCACGGACATTATATCGGAGGTCCTGCGTTTTATATAAAACTTGGTCTTAAGAAAAAATTAGGTGCTAATACTTGCAATTTACTCGCTGGATTTTTCGCTATTGCAATTATTGTTGCACTTGGTTGTGCGGGTCAAATGACACAAAGCAATTCTATTTCAGGTGCAATTCATCAAGCTTTTGGGGTGGATTTGAAAATCACAGGAGCAATTACTGCAATTATCGCAGGATTTGTGGTGATTGGTGGGGTTAAAAGGATTGCTAGATTTGCTGAACTTGTAGTGCCTTTTATGGCTATATTTTATGTTTTGGTTGCAGTTTATATTTTAATAGCATTTCACGAAAATATAGGCAATGTATTTTCTATGATTTTTAAACAAGCTTTCGGACTTGAAGCAGTAGCTGGTGGAGCTGTTGGAATTGGTATTAAAGAGGCTATTAGATATGGGGTTGCAAGGGGACTTTTTGCAAACGAAGCAGGTATGGGAAGCACACCACACGCACACGCAAGTGCAACTACTAAAAATTCTGTTTCTCAAGGTTTTGTGGCAATGCTTGCAGTATTTATTGATACAGCATTTATTTGCACAGCAACTGCTCTTATAATCTTACTTAGCGGAGCTGATTTAAGTCTTAGCGGTATTGAGCTAACTACTTCGGCATTTAGCATTGCTTTTGGTAGTATTGGTGTGAAATTACTTGCAATTTGTCTTGTGTTTTTTGCATTTACAACCATTATTGGCTGGTATTATTTCGCTCAAATTAATGTGCAATATTTATTCTCAAATAAAGCTTTACCTATATTTAAAATAGTGTTTGTTTTATGTATTTTTATAGGTGCTATGCTAAAGCTTGATTTGGTTTGGAGTATTTCTGATTTATGTAATACTTTAATGGTATTACCTAATGTTTTAGCGTTATTTTTATTAGCTCCAGTAGTTAAAAAAGAATTATTAAAATTTAATGAAAGTAAGAAAAAATAAGTTTTATTCCTATTTCAAATTCTAGAATTTGAAATAGGATTTTTTTTATTTTATTTGAGTAAAATTCATACCGTTTATTTTTATTTCTACATTATCGTTAAAGTCTTTAGGTAATTGATTTTCACTTTCTTCTATAGCTTTTAACATATTATATTTATTTTTAACTTTTAAACTTTGCTCAAATTTGTGTGGTGTATTAGCAAAAAAACTATCAACAATTGGTCTAAATTGTTCAGGGACTTTATCAATATTTTGCATTACATATTCTTTAATAGCTTTTAAGTTATTGTTAATATTTATTTTGCTTTCAATTGAATTAATTAATAAAGATTCTGCAAATTCTTTATTATCCATATCGTATTTATCAAGTGTATCTACATTATCAATCTTATAATTATCAATATTATAAGTAATATTTAATTTATCACATATTTCAAAGAATTTATCTAATACATTTAAATCTATTGCAAAAGCTAATTCATTTTTATTATGTTTGCCGATTAATTTAAATTCAACCTTAACATTTCCATTATTTGCCACATCTTTTGTTTTAGTAATTGTGTTGATAGAATATTCATCTTTTGCTAGTTCTGGAAGTATTCCTAATTTATTATCAGAAATAGCCAACATACTAGCAAATCCTACAGCTATTTCACCTAGTTTAATTGATTTTATTTCGCTTTTATAAAAACTTTCTTTAGGAGTATTAGTTGCTAATTCTTTTATGCTAACACTTCCTTTTTTATCTCCAGTATAAAATCCATTTGTTTCAATTTTTATTTCTTCAACACTTAAAACTTTTTGATTATTTATAATAACATCAATACCTTTGCTCTTACATTCTGCATAATCACCTTTATTTTCACATTTGTAATCACTAATATTTACATTAGATGGAATTTCAAACATAGCAGTTAGAACTTTTAATTTTTCAATTTCGTTTTTAATAGAATTATTTAATGAAATTTCAAAATTTTTAACTTGCTCATCACTGATTTTGTTTCCACAACCAATAAACATAACAGCTACTGCACTAAGTGCTAATAATGATTTTTTCATATTTCTCCTTTTTTTATAAATTTGTTAAGAATATCAATTTATAGTTAAATAATACTAGTGAAAATGAAAAATATTTTTAATTTAAATAATAAAAATTATTAAATAATAAAAATTAATTAATCTATTTTTGTTATAATGCAACACAAATTCAATTAAAGGAGACAGAATGTCATTAGAAAAACAATTATTACAATTACAAGCTGATGCACACGCATTATTTTTAAAGTTTCATAACTACCATTGGAATGTAAAAGGATTACAATTCTTTGCACTTCATTCATATACTGAAGAAGCATATGAAAAAATGGCTGAAATGTTTGATGATTGTGCTGAAAGATTATTACAATTAGGACATAAAGCTATAGTTTGCCCAAAAGAATTAATGGAAACTTCAAAAGCTCCAAGAACTGATAAAACTTGCTTTGAAGCTACTGAATTAGTTGGACTTATATTAGCTGATTATGAATACTTATTAGCTGAGTTTAAAAAGTTAAATAAATTTGCTGAAGAAGCAGGAGATACAACTACTGCAGCTTATGCTCAAGAGCAAATTGCTAGTTATGAAAAATCAATTTGGATGCTAAAAAATACAGGTGCAACAAGTTGTTGTGTAAAATAATTTAAAGGCTTGATTATCAAGCCTTTTATTTTATAATATCTGCTGACATTTTCCATAAATTATCAATTTTTACCATTTTTCTCTTTTCATTTTTAACAAAACCATTATTAAATTTAGTAATAATTTGCACTTCAGCACTATTATTAGAACTATTTAATATATCTACTTTAATTTCTGCAATTCCACCATAATTATTAAATAATTTAGGTAATACATTTTCAAAATTAATACTTAATTGTCTTTGAAATTCATTTTCATAATAAAAACATTTATCAAAAACAGCTTCACTTGGTTGATTTGAAAGTTCGTTTAAGCAATTTTTGACACTTTTTTGTATATCTTCGTTTTTACAAGCACTTAAAAATAATAGGCTAACAATCATCATATATTTTTTCATTTTATATCCTTATAATTTATTTAAAATTAATCTTAAATCTATCAATTCTTTTTCTAATTCTTCTAATTCATCTGTGCTAAGTTCTAAATAAAATACAACATTTGCTCCAAAATCTTTAGAATAAACGATATTTAGTTTATCTAAAATATAACTTAATTTATTTATTTGGCTATATTCAAGTTCTATATAATATGATTCTTTTTTTATATAATTAGAAAGTAGATTTAGCTCATTAGCTTTTGAAATTCCTAAATTAACTGCGTTTGAATATGCTCTTACAAGCCCGCCAACTCCTAATAATGTTCCACCAAAATATCTTACTATATAACAAGCTGCATTTACAATATCAGCTCCCCTTAATACATTAAGAGCAGGTGCTCCACTACTTCCTTTAGGCTCTCCATCATCACTTTGATTTTCTACAATTTGCCCAAATTCATTTAATACTCTACTAGCATAGACTACATGAACGCATTTAAAATGCTCGGCTCTTAATTCTTCTTGTCTAGTGCGAACATTTTCGTTAATATTAAGTGGTTCAAAATAGCATAAGAATTTAGAACCCTTTACTTCAAAACTATCAAAACAAGGCGATTTTAAAACTTTCATTTGCTAATATTAGCGTTTTTTATTAAAGGATTAATATGAAAATAATTTTTAGTTTTATATTATTTATATTTTTAGGATGTAGTTCTTTAATAAGCGGTGTGGCTTCTGTCGCAACTTCTGTTGCTGTTTTTGCAATTACAATTCCTATTAAAGTTATTTATAGTGTTGGTAAATCAGCCTTAAATGCAGCTAGTTCTAATTCAAATTCAAATGATACTAAAATTGCTAAAAAAGCATTAGAGCAAAAGAATTTCAAAAAAGCTTATGAATATTATGCAAGAGCTTGTAATGATGATGAGCCTATGGTTTGTGCTTTAGGAAATTATGCTTATACAAAATGTGAATTATTAAATGATGGTTGCAAGATTAATACAATAATAAATAATAACGCTATAAAATATTTTAGTGCAAAATTATTTTTAGATGAGGCAAAAGAGCTTAGCGGGGACAATAAAAAAGCTTATATAAATATAGCTTGTAGTTACGATAATAGTATAAGTAAAGATTGTAAGTAATCTTCCTAATAATTTAGGAAGATTAAATATTTACTTGCCTCTAATTTTATTCATTAAAGCAGTAATTAATCCGTTTTGGTAAGCAACAGCAAGAAGTGCAATCACAACACCAACTTTTTGTAATAATGATGAGCTTTCGCCAAACATAAGAGGTCCGATTAAAGCAACAGTAGCTATTGGACTTAAGATTAATAACCCAGCACCTAAAGTAGGGTTTAGTTTAACTGAACCATGTTGAGCAAATGTCCAAGCAGCAGCTTGACCTGCAGTTCCTAAAACTATCATCCATAACCAGTTCATTCCAGTGATAGGATCACCTAAAGCCACATTACCAAATGGACTTGTAACGCTTTCTATAGCAGCTTGTGGTAAGTGCATTGCTTTAATACCAGCAGCAGTATCAATCATAACACCTTGGTCAAATATGAAACCATTTCCTGTGATTAAGAACGCCCATACAACAGGAGCTACAAGCTGAGCAGCACTTGAGATTAAGATAGGTTGAACAACTTGTCCGTTTCCAATTCTTCCTGCTCTTCTGCTAGCGAATAAGTAAATTCCATAGCAAAATCCTGAAGTAAGACCGCAAATTGTTCCAACTGCCATAATACCAGTACCAAATACTTCTTGAGGGCCATTTGGATCAACTATACCATTTTCTAAAGCACCACCAGCTAAAATAACACCAGCAAGCATTATAGGTGCTATGAAATAATAGCTAAATGGAATTCTTTCTCTATCTGTAATGAATGCTAAAGCTGGCAACATAATTACTTGAATATTTAAAAGAATTGAAGCAATTCCTGAACCTACAAAGAATATTGAATAATTCCACGCAGTAAAGTCAATCCCTAATACAAGTCCAGCTAAAATAGATAGCCATACGCCTTTTTTGGTAAGCTTACCGATTTTTTTAGCTTCCATAATTGCAAAAGGAATAAGGCAGATAGTTCCTATCAAGCAACGCATAAAAGCACCTGTAGCTGGGTCAAAGTTAGATAATTTTTGCCAAGGTGCAGTAAAAGAAAGAAATAAAATACCGATTAAGAATATGACATAGGTCATACCTGTGGCATTTCCTCTTAAATCATTATTCATGATTTACTCCTTAAAATTATTTTTAAATGATTTTTATCTTTTTGTAAAACAAAAATACATTTTCCTATTGTAGATTGATTAAAATTAAAATAATCTTAATCTTTATAAATAATTTATTGTTTTTTTTTTTTTTTATTTAAATTTATGCAAAATTTATACAAAATATGAAAATTATTTATAAAAATTAAATAATATATAATTATTATAAATAAATAATTAATAATAAAATTATATAAACTTTTTAAATTTTAAATAATTCAGCAATTTTTAAGCTTGATAAAACTAAACTAAAAGCTACAATTAATTTTTTTTAAAGGATTGTTATGAAAAAACCTGTCATTATAGGTGTAGGTGGTCCTGTTGGAGCTGGTAAAACTCTTTTAATAGAAAGGTTAGTAAGAGTTATGAGTAAAGATTATGAAATAGGCGTTGTAACAAATGATATTTATACAAAAGAAGATGCCTTATTTTTAGCGAAAAACAGCGTTTTACCACCAGAAAGAATTATAGGTGTAGAAACTGGTGGGTGTCCGCACACTGCGATTAGAGAAGATGCTTCAATGAATGAAGCTGCATTAAATGAATTACAAAAGAAATTTAATTTAGATTTACTTTTTTTAGAAAGTGGTGGGGATAATTTAGCTGCTACTTTTAGTCCTGATTTAGTTAATTTTAGTATTTATGTAATTGATGTGGCACAAGGTGAAAAAATCCCACGCAAAGCAGGTGCTGGAATGATTAAATCTGATTTATTTATAATTAATAAAACCGATTTAGCTCCTTATGTTGGTGCAAATCTTGATATTATGAAAAGCGATACTTTACATTTTAGAAAAAATAAAGACTTTTTCTTTACAAATCTTAAAAAAGATGAAGGTTTGTCTGATGTTATTAATTGGATTGAGAAAAATTGTCTTCTTAAAGGCTTAGAGTGAGCTTATTAAAAATAACACTTGAAAATAACCATTTAAAAGAGCATTACCAACAAGGTATGCAAAGGTTAATTCAAGTTCCAACTAGATTTGGAGAAGATAGCGAAAATGAAGATTTTTTTGCTTATCTTAGCACTTTAGGTGGTGGTTTTGTAAATCAAGATAATTACGCTCAAAGCTTTAAATTAGTTAATTCTAAGGCTACTTTAAGTTCTCAATCAAATCAAAAAATATATAAAGGCACTTCTAGTTTAAAAACAAATATAGAGCTTGATAATAATTCTATTTTGGTTTTTCATAATGATGCTAATATTTTTTATCAGAATTCAAATTTTTCAAGCAAAACTACTATTTTTATGAATGATAATTCAAGATTATTTTATTTAGATGGTGGATTTTTAGGCTATGCAAATTCGCAATTTAAAGCAAAATTATCTTTAAGAATATTTATCAATAATAAATTAAGCATTAATGATATATTTTATTATAACTCTAATAGTAGTTTAAATTCTCTTTATAATCATAACTATTTTTATACATTGATTATAAAAGGCGATGTGGAATTTAAAACAATTCATAATGAGAATTTAAAAGCTCATTCAAGTATTATTAATAATACTAATATTATTAGAATTTCATCAGATGATAATGATTTAGCTATGAAATATATTAATGATATTAAAAGCAATTTTTTGCATAAAGGAGGTATGAAGTTAATCTTAGCAAGACAATAAAAATATAATAATTTTATAAAACTAATTTTGTAAAGGAGAAATTATGACATTAACAAAAAAAGAGCAAGAAAAACTCTTATTAAGCTATGCAGCAGTAGTTGCTAGAAAGCGTTTAGACAATGGTCTTAAGTTAAATTGCCCTGAAGCAATTGCTATTATAAGTGATTATGTAATGGAAGGTGCAAGAGCAGGTAAGAGCGTAAGCGACCTTATGAACGAAGGTAAAAATGTTTTACGCAAAGACCAAGTTATGGAAGGTGTTGCTGATATAGTAAATGAAGTTCAAATTGAAGCTACTTTCAAAGATGGAACCAAATTAGTAACTATCCATAATCCAATTAACTAAGGAGGAATTATGAAATTAGGTGAAATAATTTATGCACAAGGTGATATAGTTTGCAACGAAGGTCGTGAAAGTATAGAAATTGAAGTTGTAAATACAGGAGATAGACCAGTTCAAGTAGGTTCTCATTATCATTTTTATGAAACAAATAAACTTTTAGAATTTGATAGAGAAAAAGCTCGTGGAAAGCGTTTAGATATTATTAGTGGAACTGCAGTTCGTTTTGAACCAGGTATGAAAAAAAGTGTTAAGTTAATTGATTTAGCAGGTAGTCGTGAAGTTTGGGGACAAAATTGCAAAATCAATGGTAAATTAGATAAATAAGGAGCAATAATGTTTAAAATAACTAGAGCAGAATACGCATCTCATTTTGGACCAACTACTGGTGATAGTATAAGATTAGCTGATACAAATCTTTTTGCTAGAGTTGAAAAAGACTATACAAAATACGGCGAAGAGTGCAAATTCGGTGGTGGAAAAACTCTTCGTGATGGTATGGGTCAAAACTCAAGATTTTTAGATAAAGATGTAGTTGATTTAGTAATTACAAATGCACTTATAATTGATTATACAGGTATTTATAAAGCAGATATAGGTATTAAAAATGGAAAAATCCACGCAATTGGTAAAGGTGGAAACCCTGATATTACTGATGATATTGACTTTGTAACTGGAGTTGGCACTGAAGCACTTGCAGGAGAAGGTCTTATAGTTACAGCAGGTGGGATTGATACTCATATACATTTTATAAATCCTGAACAAGTTGATGAAGCTTTAAGCAATGGTATTACTACTTTATTTGGTGGTGGAACAGGTCCAAACGATGGTTCTAAGGCTACAACTTGTACCCCTGGTATATTTAATATAAAAAGAATGCTTCAAGGCACTGATGATTTACCTATTAATATAGGTCTTTATGCTAAAGGTCATGGTTCTAATGTAGAAGTGAATTTAGAACAACTTCGTGCAGGTGCAGCAGGACTTAAAATTCACGAAGACTGGGGAACTACAAAAAGTGCTATTGATAACGCATTAAAAGCTGCAGAGATTGCTGATGTATCAGTAGGTATTCACACAGATACATTAAATGAATATGGTTGCGTAGAAGATACAAAAGCAGCAATTAATGGTAGAACTATTCATACATTCCACACTGAAGGTGCTGGTGGCGGTCATGCTCCTGATATTATTAAATTAGCAGGTGAGCCAAATATTTTACCAGCTTCAACAAACCCAACAATGCCATTTACGGTTAATACTATTGAAGAGCATTTAGATATGTTAATGGTTTGCCATCACTTAAGTAAAAATGTTAAAGAAGATGTTGCTTTTGCTGATAGTAGAATTAGAAAAGAAACAATCGGTGCTGAAGATGTATTACACGATATGGGTGTAATCTCAATTATGAGTAGTGATTCTCAAGCTATGGGAAGAATTGGTGAAGTTGTAAGTAGAACTTGGCAAACAGCTCATAAGATGAAAATCCAGCGTGGAGCATTAGGTAATGATAGTGAATATTCTGATAATGAGCGTATTAAAAGATATATTGCAAAATATACAATAAATCCAGCAATAGCAGCAGGAATTTCTACTTATGTAGGTAGTGTTGAAGTTGGTAAAATTGCTGATTTAGTATTATGGGATCCAAAATCATTTGGAACTAAACCTAAATTAATAATTAAAGGTGGATTTTGCTTACATTCAGTAATGGGAGATAGCAACGCATCAATTCCAACTCCACAACCAGTAATGCATAGAAAAATGTTTGGTGCTTTAGGTGTTGCATTACACGAAACTTGCTATAGTTTTATGTGCAAAATGGCAGTAGATGCAAATGTTGCTAAAGAATACGGAATTAAAAAACAAGTATTACCAATACAAGGTGCAGCTAGTGCTAAAAAATCTGATATGAAATTAAACAACGCAACTCCAAAAATTGAAGTTGACCCACAAACTTATGTAGTAACGGTTGATGGAGAAGTTGCATATAGCGAACCAGCTACAGAATTACCACTAACTCAAAGATATTATTTATTTTAGGAGAAAAAATGATAGTAAAAACCATACTAGGCAATATAAAAGATTATGATACTAAAGGCAAAATGATAGATAATGTAAAAGTTTCGCCTGATGATAGATTAAAACACATACTTCGCTTAACAAGTGATAGTGGAGTAGAAATTGGCATAAGCCTAGATAATGGTCATTTTCATAATGGCGATGTTTTAGGCGAAGATGATAAGAGAGTTTTTGTGATAGAATGTTTGCCACAGAGTGTAATTTTGATTAAGCCAAAAGATATGATGCAAATGGGTTTTGTAGCTCATTCAATAGGCAATAGACATATGCCTGCTGTTTTTGAAGATGGTTTTATGATAGTTGAAGATGATTATTTAATAATTGAGTGGCTAGAAGAAAATCAAGTAAGCTATGAAAAAACGCAAAAAGTTTTGCGTCATGCTTTAAAACACGCGAGTCATCATCACTAATGTTAGGGCAGTTTTTATTTGATAGTGCCTTTGCAAATGGTGCTTATTCGCATAGTTTTGGTTTAGAAAGCTATATTTCTTGGGGCGTTGTAAAAGACGCTTCAAGCTTTCAAAAATGGTTAGAAAGTTATATGCTAGATGTATTTGCTACTAGCGATGGTGCTATTTATGCTATTGCTTGTGGCTTAAAGGGTAAAAAACTAAGTTTATTAAAATTAGCAAAAGTAGCTAATTCATCAATGGCTAGTGCTGAATGCAAGGCTGCAGGTATTAGTATGGCAAGAGCTACTTTAAAAAATACAGAATTTATGCACGATGAATATGCAAGTTGGTATTATAAGGCTTGTGAGAACGATGAATTTTGCAATCCTGCTATTGCTTTTAGTGTTTTAGGGCAAAATATGGCTGTTGAATACGCATATTCAAGTATAAAAACACTAACTCAAAACGCAACTCGTGCTATACCATTATCTTATAAAAAATCAAGCGAGTTATTACATATTAATTTAGATTTAGCTAAACGCTCTGCTGATAAATCAATGCAAATTGCTAAAAGTTTTATAGAAAAAGGATTTTTTAGTTTGCAATTATTAGATGAAAATGATTTAAATAAATATCATTTGTTTTCTACTCATCACGAATTAGATTTAGGAATGTTAGCTCACGAAAAACTTGATTTTAGATTGTTTATGAGTTAAATCATTAGAATTTGAAAATATAAAAAAAGGTAATAAATTAATAATTTATACCTTTTTTAATCTATTAAAATAATTTTTGTAATTCTTCTTCGCTTAGTTTCTTAGAATTATATTTGATTAAATAAATATCATCTTTTTTATTAATATCTATAACAAATTCGCTTTCTTTTAAAGGAGCTTTATTAGATTTATAAGTCTTAAAATCATTAGGATTATCCATAGTTTTTAGGATAAAAAACCAAATAGCACAAACAAAAGCAATCAGCATTAAAAACTCATTTTCCAAATCAGCGTGCATAAAAATTCCGCATAAAAACGCTCCTAAAAACGAGCCAAAATATCCGCAAGAATTTGAAAATCCTAATACTAAACCTTTTTGTCTAGCTTTGCAAATTTTAGAAATTGAGCTTTGCATAATAGGTTCGTGCAGACAAAATGCAATAAAATATAAAATAACAGCTAAGAAAAATAAATAATAACTAGAGCTTAAAAATATTAAATATGATAGGAAAAATAATGCAACTCCGCTTAATAATATAGTCTTACTTTTGCCTTTTGATTCGCCAACAACTCCACCAACTCCCATAGCCAAAAAGCCAAAAAACATAGCCACGCTATAAATAATCCATAAATTATCACTATTTTTATGAAATATATTTACATAAGCTAAAGGAATTAGCATAAAGGTGCTTGAGCTTAGCATTTTTTGTAAAAAGCAAGTTAGATAAAGTTTGTTTAAATTAGCACTTATGAATGCTTCTTTAAAAGGGATTTTTTCTTGTTTTATAATTTCTTTTTCTTTAGGTAAAAAGGCTAATAATACAATACATAAAACGCTTAAAATAGCACTTATATAAAATAAAGCCCCAAGCCCTAAAAAACTAGCAATAACAGAACCCAAAATAATAGCTACAACAAAGCTAAGTCCAATAGCTCCACCCATTAACGCCATTGCTTTTGCTCTATCTTTTTCGCTAGTTAAATCAGCAATCATAGCAGTAGCAACCCCGCCAATTGCTCCCATACCTTGTAAAACCCTACCAACAAGCATTGTATAAATATCACTTGCACTTGCACAAATTAAACAACCTATTATAAAGATTATTAATCCTATAAGCATAGTTTTTTTACGACCGATTTTATCACTTAATGCTCCAAAAGGCACACTAAAAATCATTTGAAAAATTGCGTAAATTCCAACAATAAGTCCAGCCAATACATCATTAGCTCCGTTTAACTTATGCGAATACAAGCTAATCACAGGTAAAACAATAAAAAGCCCAAAAAATCTTGAAGCAATAATAAAACTTAAAATCAAGGTATTTTTATTCATAATCTATCCTTTTTGATAAAAGATTATTTTACTCCTAAATTTATTTACCACCAATTTAACTAAATAAAATTATCAAATTAGCTATATAATCTACTAATAATTTATGTTAAAATAACGATAATTTATTATTTGTGGAGTTTTGTTTGAGAATTATTATCTTACTTATATTTAATTTGTTAATTTTTGCAGATGAATTAAAATTCGGTATCGTATATACTATTCAAGACAAAAATTATTCTAAGCAAATAAATGATTGTTTATTAAACCCATCTTTAGGCAAGGTTGATGGTTATAAAGGATTTTTAGGAGATTATTTAAAATTATGCTCAAGCTTGGGAATAAATTCAGAAAATAAAAATAATAAGATAATTTATTGTTTAAACAATGATAAAAAGCTAAGTGGAGGCGGATATTTAGATATTGTAAATACTAAAATAAATTCCGATATTTTAGATTTGTATTCATCAAGTGCTGATGATAATTCTTATAAGAGTTTGATTAATTCTAATCAAGATAAATTTTCATTCGTAGTAGAAAATAAAAATAATATTAAAACATATATAGAAGAGCTTTATAAATTATATTCAGTGGATACTACTGGCAGAATTAAAATAGAATATAAAAAGACTTTAAATGATGCTGTTTATTATCTAATTGACCAAAGTCCAATAAAATCAAAAAATATTAGCGAAGGTATTTTGATTAATGATTTTTATAATTACATAATAGCAAATCCAAGCTCTAATTTAAGTGATGATTTACAAAAAACCTTTAATGAAATAAAACAAATACAATCAAAAAATCGCTATATTTTTGCAAGTAATAAATTTAAAGAAAAAGCATTTTTAAAGAATTTAAGAGCTGCATATAATGAATACTCATCATATCCTTTACCTAGACAAAATGAAGGTAAGTGCTATATTTTTGATATTTTTGCTTATGATACAAGTAATTTAGGTAAGAATGTAATTAGGTCTAGTAATTTTAAATATTCTCATCAAAATAGTAAGTATTATTCAAGTGATTTGATTACAAATTATAGTATTCATAAAAGCTCTCTTGTTAGAAAGGGTATATATGAATCAACATTCGCAGGAGAAGAAGTTAAATTTAGTATTAATTTAAGAGCTTTAAATGCGATAGCTAAAGGCGAAATTAAATTAAGTTTTTATCCAGACGCTAGTAATTTAGAAATTAAAAATGAAAAAATCTATTTAAAGGATAGAAATAAAGCTTTATTAAAAAGAGAAGCTGACGCTAAATATTATATGAGTGGTAGCAAACAATCAAAATGCCAATTAAATCTAGTAGAAAATACTAAAGAATTAGTTTTTAATTTAGGCAATTGTTTAATTAATCAAAAAAATATTGAAATTACAGAAAGAATTAGGGGTTTTGAAAGACCTATATTTCAAGAAAGCGGTAAAAGTATAATCAAAGGTTCTGTTGGTATTCCTTTAGTAAATGATTATCAAAATATATATACTTTATATACCAATAATAATGAAAAAGTAATTATAAATAATGCTAAAAACTCTAATGCAAAAAAGGCAAAATTAGTAAATACTATGCTAGAAAATGAAGAATATTTCATAGGGCTTAGCAATAAATATTCAAATATTAGTAGAGTTTATATTGACTTTTTGCCTAATTCTAATTTTGAAATTCTTAATGTCTATAATGCAAATTCTAAAATAGATAAAATCACTGAAGGTGCGTGTGCTGGTAAGTATTTATTAAATGATGAATTAATCCTTAGGATAAAGACAAATCAAGCAATCAAACAAACAAGTATTAAATATAATCAGTATTTTGAAAAGACTAATCAAAACAATGAATTAGTATGCGAACAAATGATAAATGATAATTATAACTATACTTTTGCTAGCAATGATTTTGCTATTAGACCTAAAGAATTTAGTTTAGGCATTTCATCGTTAAATCAAGAAGCATTTCAAAATACTTTAAATAGTTTTGTATCAAGAGAATTGAAAAATTATTCAAATCTAGCAATTGGAATAGCTAATTTGGTGATTAGTTATGATAATACTACTAAAAAATTTGCCTTATTAAATAATGAAAATAATAAAATTACAATTTTTGCTAATGACAATCGTGTAAGAAACAAAGAAAAATATGGAGTAGCTTTTATAAATAATGGTAAGTTTGATTTAAATATTAATTTTCCTTTAGCTACTGATGGTTTAATAGAATTAGCAGAAACTAATTTTACAAAACACGACCAAGAATTAGATATTTGTATTCAAGATGAATTTGATTTAGATAGTGCAAATACTTTAAAAAATGGAAAAATTTCTTGTTTTATACCTATTAAAAAAGCCTTAAATATTGAGTTTTTATCACAAACAAAAGCTATTAAAAACGAATATATAACTTGCAAAAAAGATATGCAAAAATGCAAACTTAATCAAGACAATTCAATAGGTATTAAAAATATAGCTTATGATAAACTTATGTTAGGGGATAATGCGGGCTTGGTTTATAATCTTTATTTGTTAAGTTCAAATTCTAATAACAAATTTGTTCCAACAAAGTTTAAAAATGATATAAATTTAATGATAGATGTAGGCAATTTAAATGGTTTAGTAGTAAATGAAGGCAATTTAAAAACCTTACACATTAGCAAAAACGATTTAAATCAAGCATTTAAATTGGCTTTTGATAATTTAGGAGAAAATACAAGATTATCTAATCTAAACGAATACTCGCAAGATGAGGCAAGCTATAAAAATACTACGCAATTTACTTTCAAAAAGGACAAGCCAAGACCTTTACAAAAGGTTACAATCAGTGTCTATGTAGATGGTAAAGATGAGTTTAATATAACTTATAATAATGTTTATGATATAGCTTATACAGGCTTAATGTTTAAAGATATTAATGCTACTAATCAAGCTTTAGAATTTAAAAAAGATTATGATTTTGGGTATTATGATGAGGTAGATGGGAAATTAAGCTTTATTAAAGATAATATTATTTTAGATGATTTATTGTCTAAAATTGACTTTATACCAACCTATAACAGCACTCAATTTATTAATAATAGTTTTCATAATATTTCAAATTCTTCATACACAAAAGATACTATAAAATTTGTTCCTAAAGCAGGATTTGAATATCTTTCAAATACTAAAAATACCTTTACAATAGAGTTTAAATAATATTAAGCCCCTTTAATATGGGGCTTATTTTTCTACGCAAAATAAAGCCCAGCTTAATTCTTGTTTGATTAAATCTTTATCGTTTTCATATAGATTTTTTAGTTTTTCAATTTGAATATCATTTAGTTTTTTGTAAGAAAACTCAACGCTTTTTTGTAAATCTTCATAAGTTTTATAATAATTTTGATTTTTTATAGTGATTTTATTTAAAGTGAAAAAATACCCAAGCTCATTTAAAATATTTGCAGCGTAAATATAATTAGGCGTTGCAATTATGTCTAAATCAAGGGCATTTATGATTTTTTCGTGTATGTAAGAATTGTCAATTTTATATGTAAAATATAGCCTTTTTTTAGTGCAGTTTAAAAGAATTTGCAATGCTTTTGCTAGGTCATTAACATCTAAACACCTACTAGCAAACACCAAATCCCAACTACTATCTAAATCATCATAAGAGCCTTGAATTATCCTTGCATTAGGGCAATTTATCTTAGCAAACTCAAGCATTTTAGGAGAAAAATCACATAAAGTAATATTGTTTATTAAAGAGTGCTTAGCTAAAAAAGCACTCCCACAAGCAAAATCAAGCAAACTATCACACCCACTAAAATCAACTTGCTTTAAAAATTCTCTCACATAAGCTTCGTGTTTTGCGTAATCATTAAAACTTTGAGCTTTTTTATCCCACTCACTTGCGTTCTTACTCTTAAAATCACTCAAATTCTTTTGCTCAATATAAAGATTTTTAAATGATATTTTAGAAAGATTGTTTGCTTTTAGCATAAATTCTCCTTAAAAACTTGGAATTAATATATCTTTAAACTTAGTATTTAAAAACTCTCTCATTTTTTCACTTCTCATAGCCTTAAGCAAAGCTTTAGTTTTAGGGCTATTTAAATCATTGGCTCTAACAGCTAAAACGCTAGCATAATCACTATCGCTACTTTCGTGCAATATAGAATCCTTAATAGGATTTAGTCCTGCTAGTAGGGCGTAATTTGTATTAATTATCGCCAAATCACATTCATTAAGTGTTCTTGTAAGTTGTGGAGCTTCTATTTCTTTTATTGTAAGTTTTAATGGATTATCTTTAATATCTAATACTGATTTTGTGCTAGATTTTGCATCTTCATTAAAGCTTATTATATTATTTAAGGCTAGTAAATCTAAAGCTCTAGCACCATTAATAGGGTCGCTTGGTATATAAACTAAGGCATTTTTAGGCAAATCTTTAATATCTTTAATAGTATTTGAATACGCTGCCATTGGACCTAGAAATATTTTTCCTGCACTAACTAGATTTGTCCCTCTTTCTTCGTTAAAGCTTTCTAAAAATTGTCTAATTTGAGTAAAATTTGCATCTAATTCTTTATCATTTAGAGCATAATTTGGGACTATGTAATTATCAAATTCTATGATTTCTAGTTTGTATCCTTGATTTTCAACCAAGTCTTTTACATTTTCTAAAATCATAGCAGTTGGATATGGAGTTACTCCGATTTTGATTAATTTTTCATCAGCATTTAAGCTTAATAAACATAAAAATATTAATAATTTTTTCATTTGTTTTCCTTTAATTTTCAAGGTGCTTACCGCACAACAATTAAAGAAAATGTTTTTACATTTTCTTTCTAGCCCACGCTTGCTTTTTATTCATTTTTGCGTCTAGCTAGAAAGTTTAGCTAGACGCTAACGCATCTGCATCATTTATAATCCTTTTTAATTTTTTAAAGCTAATCTTAATTATAAATATTAAATAAAATAATAAAAATACTTATATTTTTTATAAGTTGTGTAAAAAAGTAACAAAATATTAAGGAATGATTTTTGCTTTTTTAAATAAATATTTAAAGGAGAGCAAATGAGAATAGAAAGTATTTCAATTTTTGATGAAGCCAAACTTCAAAAAGCTCAAAAGGCTGCAGGTGTATCATTTTCATCTATTTTTGCAAGTGAATTTGCAAGGGTAAATCCTAAGCTAGAAACTCAAGCTAAGTATTCGCTAGATAAAGACATAATAGACGCTTCAAATATCTTTATAGATAGGTTTAATAATTCAAGATTTAAGGTATTTGATAATACTCATGATTTAACTAAGCTAAATTCTAATATATCTTGGCAAGGAGATTTAACAAAAGCTAAGATTTACAATGCTACCGAGTTTGGTTATAGCGTTGATAGTAGTGGCTTTTTAGGAGCTGATTTTAACAAAGCTGCAGGCTTGCCAAATGATTTTAAAATCCATTCAAGCACACTAAAAGAAATCTCAAGACAAAATAACCTAATGACTATGCCACAAGTTGGGATTTTTAATAATATTTATGAAAATATTGATTACGCAGACACTATCAAACATCAATTTAGATTATACGAGCAAATTGTAGGAAATGTAGCCGAGTTTAGTAAAGATGATATTGCTAATATGCCAAATTATGTTGATTTGGTTGGACTTAAAATCAATAATGGCTATACATTTGATTATTCACACGCAAATATTGGCAATAAGTATTATGAGAATAAGGAAAATGCTTTACAAATAGGCTTTAAGTTTGATTATGATTTAAGCGTAAATAATAGCAGAAAGCTTAATTTTGATTTAAGTCCTTATATGAAAGATGGTGAGATTTCTAACGCAGGATTATTTGTAAGTTTTCTAGGTGGCACACAAGGGCTTAAGGTAAGCGATAGTGGGGCAACTAAGATTAAAGATGAATATAAAGAAAGAATGATTATAGAAGATGCACTAAGTAAGCTTAATCCAAATGAAGGCATAGATATTTCAAAACTAGAATTATTAACAGGGCTTAGCAAGGAAAAAATCCAAGATTATTTAGATAAGTTTGAAGATGAGAAAAAATTAAAAGAAAAGGTAAGAGAGTTAAGCCAGAGCCTAGCAGTAGATGCTTTATTAAACAATAATTATTCAAATGATTTTAGGGCTAATGCTAAGGATTTTTATAAAAGAGTTCAGATATAAATTAAATATCTATTAATATTTTTTTAAACCTACCGATATAGAAAAATAACGGGGGTTTAAAATGCAAATAACAAATAACAATTATATAAATTATCAAACAAATATTAAAAATCAAATTCCAACCACTCAAACTCCTAAAGATAATCTAAAAGAACAAATCGCAAATATTTTAAAAGACGCCCCACAAGATGAATGGGGCACATATGATCCAAATGCTGTGCTTAGTAAAATAGGAGCTTATGAAAAAGGCAGTAAGATTTATGAAGCCTTAGAAAACGAAATGCTAAAAGGAATAATTACTTACGAAAAAGACCCAAACGAAGAAATATTAAGCACAAAAGATTCTCTTAAAGTAAATAAGTGTGATCCTGCTTGGGTTGTATCACTTAAGCTAGAAGTTCAACCTTTGTTTAAATTTGAAAACAATTCAATATATCAAAGAGCTTTTTATCAAAATAACGATGATTCAAAAGAGCTTTTAGAATTTTTAAAAGAAAATCCCATAGACAAACTATCTTTAAGTGATAAAAAATTTAAAAAATCATTTGAAGATAATGATAATAGATTAGAAATGTTGTTTGCAAATGAAGAAATCAGCATAGAAGACTTTAAAAAAGAATATTTAAAATTAAAAGCTTTTTATGATGAGAATAAGTTAAAAGAAGAAAAAGAAGAACAAACTAAAGAAAAACCATTCGAAGCCATAGAAGTAAAAGGCTCTAACACTCGTGAAAGTATGGAAGATATTTTAAGCAAACTTGATATTCAAAATATCAAAGATGAAAGAGATTTATTAGCTATTTTAATGGCGTATAAAAATAGCAAGAATTTATATGATAAAAGAGTTTAAAATAAAGGAATAATTATGAAAATAAATTCTTATTCAACATATCAAATAACTAATATAAGCAAAAAAGAAACAAATAACGAGATTAAAAAAGTAGACAATAAAGCAGATGATAAAAAGGTAGGTGAAGTATTAGGATACGGAGTTGATAAAGATGGCTTTTTTACAAGTGATTTTAATAAAGCCGCAGGTATTCCGGATAATTATAAAATCCACAGCGATAGTTTAAAATCTTTAGTAGAACAAAACAATAAAGCTCATATAATAGGTAAAAGATTCATGGAAATTGATATAGCAAAAAGCGTTGGAAATGCTTATAAAGTCTTAAGCCAAGTTGTAAGTGAAGATTTTTTAAACTCTAAAGAATTTTTTAACAAAGAAGATATTAACAATTTGCCATGTGGGTTTGAGATAGATAATAGTACCTTTAGTGTAGGCAAGATTTTACAAACTAGATATGATTTTGAAGATTATAATGATAAGAATATTCATGCACGAGATTTTCAAAGAATAAAGGGTGCTGATACACTATTTCATTATGATGGTGATGGCAAAATGGATATGTTTCCCGTGCATAGCGATAGTTTTTCTCAAGGTTATTCTATTTTATGGGACGCTAAAGGCGATAATTATAAAAACAATCAAGGAGATGTAAGTCGTGGTGGAATATTAATAGCCGTATTAAGAAATAATCATTTTTTAGTAGAAGGCGAGAGAACTTATTGGGGCAAGATGAGTGGCGGGGATAGATTTGTAGATTATAAAGAATTCGCACAAAATGTCGCAAAACCACTTAATTCTATGGTAGCAAAAGGTTTAATAACGCAAAGCGATATTTCAAAAATGCCAAAATATTTAGCTGATGAAGCAAATAGATTATCACAAGATTTTAAAAGAGCAAGAAGTGAAGAATTAGCAAAAGAATATAAAAAAATACTAAATTGGTATGAAAAACTAGCTTATGAAATGCTAAGTGGTAAAAATCTAAAAGCTCCTAAAGATATAGATAGTTATGAAACATTTGAAGAGTTTTTGCAAGTGGCTTTACAATACAGCCAAAAAAATATAAGTTTATTTGATATAAAAGTTTAAATTCCTATTTCAAATTCCATTAATTTTAAAGGAATTTAAAATTATGAATTATTTAAAAATATTACGAAAAGTAACAAATATTAATAATATTTTTAATATTAAGTTTTATTTAAAATTAGTTAAAGTATTATGAGATTTTATTTTAAAACAAAGGAGAAAAAATGTTTAAAAAAACATTAAAAGTTTTATCTTTAGTTGCCGTTTTAGGCTTAAGTGCTAATGCTAATGATTTATTAGCAGATATTAGCAAAGGTGCTATAAGCGATAGTTCATTAGGTGTTAAGGTATTAAATACTGAAGAAATGAATAAGGTTCGTGGCGGGTATGTTTTAACCGATATATACACATATGGTGGTATGGCATTTGTGTTGGCTATCCCACATACATCAAATGAGTTAGGCGCTAGATTTAATAGTGATGGTTTATTGATAAAAAATAGTATAGGGCTTTGTCCTTTAGGGCAAACTCAATGTTACGCGAATCCTAGTACTAGAGAGCATATTGATAGAAATTACGGCAGACTTGTAGATTATATTAGCGCATTAGGCGGCAGAACTATAACAGGTCATGTTTTATTATACGGTATAAAAAATACAAATGTGGGTAATGGAGTGATGGCACCAGTTACTCATGTATATGCTGTAGAAAAAGAGTATTTAAATCTTTCAAATGCTAGTACAGTTCGAGAATTAATATATATGCTTAATCGTTGGTTTGACCATGAAGCTACGAATAGTTTTCAATTAGAATATAATCAAGTATTAAGAGAAATAAAACAAGCAGTAGGAGCAGATTTGCTAAGAATGGCAAGATAAGGATTTATTATGATGGTTAATGGAGTAAATAATTTTTCAAATACTTATGCAAATACGCTTAATAATAAAAACTCACAAAATAAAGCAAATGATGGGGCTAGTTTAGAATATCTAAAACTAGCTCAAGAAAAGCTAGAAAACGATCCGACCTATAAACCATTATATGACAATAATTTAGGTCTTCGTGATAAGCTAACTTATGGTATGTATGGAGCGTTAGACCCTGATGTTGTAAAGAATATAAGGTTGGAATTGGAGAAATCTCCAGACATTGATCCAGAAGAATTAGTAAAAACTCTAAATAAACTTTTTAAAAATTTAGATAAATTAACTTCAGATAGCATAAATGATGAAGAAAAAAATAAATTAATGAAAAGTATTTTTTCTAATACAGATGAAGATTTAAAAATATCACAATCTAAAGAAGAAATTAAGCAAGAAGAAAAAGAAGAACAAACTAAAGAAAAACCATTCGAAGCCATAGAAGTAAAAGGCACTAGCACTCGTGAGAATATGGAAGAAATACTTAGCAAAATTAATATTCAAAATATTAAAGATGAAAGAGATTTATTAGCTATATTTTTAGCCTATAAAAATGGCGAGAATTTATATGATAAAAGGGTTTGAAATTTTATATTTTAAATTGAAAGGAAGAGTTTGAAAAAGTTATTTTTTATAGCATTTACTTTAAGCTTTTTATTTGGCTCTGATGCTATTACTATTGATAGTCTTTTTAAAAGACAAATCGGACTTAGAAGCATTACAAGTCTTAGTTTAATCACTAGCGGGAATGCTAATATCTACACAAGTTATCCAAGTCTAATAATAGGAGGCGATCCTGTGATTTGGACTGATAATAAAAGGCTTAGTTTGAATGAAACTTTGATATATTCATTTAATAACAAGCTTGATTTTATAACTTCAATTGGCGCTAATGCTACTAGAAATGAATATAGTAATTTTTTTACGGGTAAGCCTATGAGTGAAACTCATTATTCATTTGAGAGCTTGTGGCTTGGGTTTAATTATAGATTTGATAGTTTTAGTGATAAAATACTTAGTTTTTCTTATCAAGCAGGATTATTACAAAGAGAAAAAGCACTTGATACAAATAAAAGTTTTTATTTTAAATCACATTCAGCTAAGCTAAACTTAAAAGGATATAGCGACCCTGCTATTTGGGGTATTTATATGGGATTTACATATAATGATACTAGGACTTTTGATAAACTAGCGATAAATTATGGAAATTCTTATAATTTTGGTGCAAATCTTAGTATAGTATTAAGCCCTAAAATTACGCTTGATTTAGAAGCTTCACAGAGTTTTCAAGCAGCTCAGAAAATCAATGGTGTAAAATATACAAATCTAAGAAGTATCCCAACATATAGTGTAGGCTCAACTTATAGTATAAATGATGATACAAGTATCAGTTTTAACGCTAGTTTTGGTGGTGGTTCAGCTGCTCCTGATAGTGTGTTTGGTATTAGCTTATGGCAAAAATTCTAATAATCTTTATAACTATAACTTGTCTTAATGCCGAGTTTGCAGTGAAGTCTTATAGACAAATCAAAAATAACTCCGTAGTAAGACAAAGTTATGAAGAATCTTGTGGGGCAAGTAGTATAGCGACATTGCTAAATCTAACAAATATCAAGCGTTTTAGTGAAAAAGATATTTTAGAAGTTTTAGATAAAAATACTAATATGCTAAGTTTTAATGAATTAAATAATGCGTTAAATAAATTGGGTTTTAATGCAAAAGCTTATAAATTAAATCGTAATATGTTTGAAAAAATATTCGTGCCTTTTATAGTAAAGATTGAAAATGACCCGAGATTTCCACATTTTGTAGTGGTAAATAATATTAATGGGGATTTTGTGAAAGTATATGACCCAAGCTTTGGCGAATATCTAAGCTCTAAAAAAGAATTTTATAGCGTATGGGATAAAGATGGTTTAGGTGGATACGCTCTAATAATTAAGCCAAATATTACAAAAGAACTAAAGCCAAATTTACCACGCCCAAGTCAAATAAAAGAAATTTAAATAAGTTTTATATTTTTAAAGTTTTTGTTAATTTTGCTGATATAGATGATAAAGGAGATGATTATGAAAATAACGGCTAATTCTTATATAACATATCCAACAACTAAAATTAGTAAAAAAACAAATAATGATAACCTAGATATTCAAGCTAATAAACCTTATTATGAAGATGGAAAGGCTAGTTTAGAATATCTTAAACTAGCCCAGCAAAAGCTAGAAAACGATCCGACTTATAATCCTTTTAATGATAGAAATTTAAATCTTGGAGAAAAGGCAAGTTATTGTGTGTTTGGAGCATTAGACCCTGATTTAGTAGAAGAAATAAGCAAAGAATTTATGAAAAATTGGGTAGAAATTGATAAAAAAGAGCTTGATAGAACGCTAAACTCACTAAATATGCCATCTTTAGGTTTGCCTGATGATTTTCCTTTAGGTTATATAGATAGTAAGAAAATGCCAAGCGTTGAAGAATTACAAGCTAGAGTTAAAGAAAAAGAAAATTTAAGAAATAATGCAATAAATACAAAAGAAGAAATTAAACAAGAAGAAAAAGAAGAACAAACTAAAGAAAAACCATTTGAAGCCATAGAAGTAAAAGGCACTAGCACTCGTGAAAGTATGGAAGATATTTTAAGCAAAATTAATATTCAAAATATTAAAGATGAAAGAGATTTATTAGCTATATTTTTAGCTTATAAAAATGGCGAGAATTTATATGATAAAAGGGTTTAGTTAAAATGACAATCATAAATAACAATCAGAGTATTTTGGATTTAAGGCAAATATTTTTAAGAGATGAGATAAGGACTGAAACTAATAAAGATTTAAATTCTAAGCCAGTAAGCTCTGATGATTTAAAAGGCATTTCTAATTTATATAATCACGATAATTGGGGCAAGAGTTTTAGTGGGGTTAGTAAGAATGGCGAAGTTACTATTTATGGCAAACTATTAGGGTTTGATGATAAAAGCAATTTAAATGAATTAAGCGAACTTTTAAGCTTTATTATGACTAATTCAAATTCAATAAACGGACAAATCGCCTTAAATGATGAGTTAGAAAGCTTATTAAATAGTGATTTAAGCATAGAAGAATTTAAACCTAGATGGCTTTTAGCAATTACTAAGGATTTAGCAGCAAAAGAGCTAGATACTAAAGAGATTAAAAGAGAACCGATTGAAGTAAAGAGCGATTTAAATGTGTATAAAGAAAACTTAGCAAACTTGGTAAAATCTCTAAGAGAGCAAAAAGATAGTTATGATGCTTATGTTTTATCTATGCTAGAAACCGAGTTTATAAACAAAAGGACATAAATGCAAATTAACTCATCTTTAAATCAAATAAATCTCATTAATACAAATAATAAAGATTTAAAAAAGATAGATTTAAGTAAAGAGCTTAGCCAAATTGCTAAGCCTAATGATATGTTTGATTTGTTTTTACAAGTTCAAAATGATTATAAGACAGATAGTATTTATCAAAGAGCTTTTGCAAAGCATTCTGATATAGAGATTAAAAAAGATTTGCAAAGCTTTTTGCAAGCAAATCCTATAAATAGTAGTAGTGGTAGCTTTACATATTATGATGATTTAAGATTTAATTTTAGCGATGATGAAAGGCTTTTTAGATTATTTGCAGATGAAAAAATAAGCATAGATGATTTTAAAAAAGAATATCTAAAAATAAAAGCTGAATATGAAGAAGAAAAGCCTAGAGAAAAAATAGAAGTAAAAGGCACTAGCACTCGTGAAAGTATGGAAGAAATACTTAGCAAAATTAATATTCAAAATATCAAAGATGAAAGAGATTTATTAGCTATTTTAATGGCATATAAAGATAGTAAGAATTTGTATGATAAAAGAATTTGAATAAATCAAATTCTTTTTATTTTTAAAATATAAATCCACCACCTTGAACCGGTGTTATATCTTTTACATCTTTTCCGTTTGCATCATTACTTGTAGAGTTGTTGCCAATATTTTTAAATCTACAAATATCGCCTTTATTTGCATTACCTTCTAGTATTTTTGCATAGCTTGTTTTAGCATTTGCATTAGTTACTTGCACTAAAGCACTAAAAATTTCTTCGTAGCCGTTTAGCTCTTTTGTGTAACTATCATAGATTTTATCACCTTTTTTATAGCATTCTAGTTGTGTATTTATAGGTAGGCTTTGAGTAAAAACTGCTTGATTATTGCTGATTTTTTCTATTTTTGGTGGATAAATAGCAGCCTGAGTGTTTAATACAATAGTGCTTGCAATATTGTTTAAAATACTATCATAATCTTTAGATTTTATATCAAGGCTTATGCTATCAGCAAATCTTATTTGTCTAGTTGCAAATGTAATAACTTGATAATTTATACTAACACTTACTTTAGAACTACTACCACTGCCAATAATTGAGTAATTTTTATTAGTTGTATTAACATCGCTTATGGTGTAAAGCAATATATAATCAGTGCCTAGATTTTGACCTAATTTTAAGGCTTCATCTTTATTTGCGTCATTTAAAATTATATCTCTTTCAACAGCTAATGCTTCTCCTGCTTGTCTATCCAATAAATCAAATTTACGAGTTTTGTGGATATTGCTTTCTATTTTAAACCTTAAATCTCTTAATATTTGTTCGCTATCTCTTCCTAATAAAGAAAAATTATTCGGACTTAGAGCAGGTGCTACGATGATTTTTCTTCTATCGTTTTTCATTCCGGCTAGTTCGTATTTTTTTGAAACTGCTGTTTTTTGAATACTTACGACTACTCTAAATCCATCTTCTGTTTTTGTATTTTCTATAACTTCAAAAGAGCTAAAGCGACCATTTGTTGCTTTGCTAATTTTTTGATTAAATAAAGCATTAATGTTTGTTCCGTCTGCACTTGATTCTAATTGTGTTTGACTAAAAGAATTACTAGCTTTAATATATGCACCATTTAGCTTAGTAACAGCTTGTGCTAATGCATTATCAACGGCTTCGCTATAAGTAATGCCGTAGCCTTCTCCGGTAGCAGTTTTTGTGCTAGTTGTAGTTACTACTTTAGCATTTAGGCTTACTAAAAATAAGCCTAAAAAAATAATTAATATCTTTTTCATAATTTAATCCTAGAAATCATCAACTTCTACATTTTTAGAGCGAATTACTTTTGAAGTATTTGTTGGTGGTGTTATTGCTTGTGTAGGTTTTAAACCACTTTTTGATTCATGAACGCTTGCAGGCGAATAATATACCATCACTCCTGTTACACCTTGCTCACCTTTTGTTTTTCTCCAATTATTTACAATTTTTGTGCCAATTAGTTTCATACTTGCACTAGCACTCATATTTTCTTGGAATACTGTTGAAATAGCATTTTCTTCTACTAAACCACCTGTTTGCTCATCAATGCCATCTTTGCTCTTAACTTCAACTGCTACTTTTTCCATAGCTCTTTGAACTGTTCTTTCTCTTTCTTTTGTGCTAATTTGAGTTCCTATAAACATAGCTAGATTTTGCTCTGCTTTCATTTGTGCAACTTTAATAGCGTTTTCAGCTTTTCTATCTGCAAATTTACCTTTATTTTCATAGTTTTTCATACCATAAGAAATTAATGCTGGTTGGCAATTTTCATCATAGAAAAATGTAAGCCCTAATTTTGAAAGTGGGGTTTTAATACTATTTGCTAATTCTCTTGCATTTTTGCATTGTTCTTTTTTAGCTGTTGGTTTTGCTAAATATCCACCTTTTAAAGCTTCTGCTAATTCTATTGATTTAGGTGATATATAAGCTACTAGACCAACTTGGTCATAGCCATTTTTACCTTTTACAATATAATTTTCATAAGGAATTAAACCATTTACAGCACCAAATGCTGTTTTAAGCGATTCTGTTTTAAAATCTTGAGAGTTTTTGATTTTTTCAGCTTTATAAATTAACTCTTGTTCTTTTATAGCATCATCTCCTACGATTTTTTTAATTAGTGCATTTATAATGTTTTCTGCTGTTCTGTTTTTTTCTTTTTGACTTTTAATTTCTTGCTCTATTAATTTATCAATATCAGCATCACTTAAATCATCGCCATAACCACTTAAAATAGCTTTTGTTTGATAAATGCCGTATTTTTCCATAACGATTTTTGCTTTTAATCTTAAAAATGCTTCACTATAAGCACTTGCTAAATAATCATAGTATTTTGGGTCTTCTCTAAATACAGGAATTGGAATAGCAGGAGAAATGAAAGCTTCTCTTCCACTTGCTTTATCTTCTATTTGTTCTGCTACTTCACTCATCATTCTTAAAATATCATTTTCATCATCAACAAAGCCATTGTTTTCATCGCTAATTGGCAACACTTCATCAACTGAAGGTTTTATATTTTGACTTACAACACTTTCTTCTTTTGGTGTTGTTACTTCATTAACTACTTCTTGATTTTTAGTTTCTTCTGCAAATGCTCCAATACTTAAAATACCTGCTAATACAGAACTTAACAATACTTTTTTTACCATGCTACACTCCTATTTGAACCAAGTTTATTAATTTTTATTTCATCTTCCCAAATTGCTAAGCCATTATCAAGATTTGTAACCGTCATTTGGAAATAATAATCAACTCTTTGAGAATCACTAAAAGTTCCTTTAATTCTAGTATTTCTTTGAATTATTTTACCGCTTAAAGACCTATTTGCACTCAAGATTGTGCCTTTTTTAGCGATTGTTTTTTGATTAAATTCGTCATTATCTCTTAATTCTCTTGTAGCGTGGGTCATATTATCCTCAGCCCCATTAGCTCCAATTGCTGTTGTTACATAAACACGACCAGAATTAAGTAAAGCAATTCTTATTTTTTTAGTAAGAATATCTGTATCAAAATGTTGCATTGTATCATTAGTAATCCTACTCATTACAAGAATATGGCGTTCGTTTGGATTTGAAGTAGCAAAAACAGGGCTTGCTAACATAGAATTAATCAAATCTCTTGCCGCATTTTGTAAATCTATATCATCAATACCTAGTGAAACAGGCTGATTTTTGCCATTATTTACTTCATCAACGACATAACTTGGTGCAGCTGCACAAGCTCCTAAACTTAGTGCTAAAGCTAGTGTGTAGTATTTTTTCATTTTGTCTCCTTAATTAAATTTGTTAATTTTTATTTTGTAATTATGTGCGTTTGCTGGAGCACCTAATTTTATATATTTTGTTTCTTTTGGTTGTAGTGTTAGCTCTTTTTTAGCTAAACCTAAATTATCAACATGCATACCATTATCATAAAACCAATCTTGTGAGTATTTAAGATTTAGTTCATTATTGCTTATATTAGTAAGTTCAATACTAATTATTAGGTTATTAAAATCATTATTGCTTCTTTCTTCGCATTTTAGAATTTTATTTAAATCTTCATCTAAATAGCTTACATTAAAGCATTGATTGTTTTTGATTACATTTGCATTGTTAGCACACGAACATAAAAATACAGCAAAAGCTGTTAAGATATATTTTTTCATTTTTTTACCTTTCTTCAAATATTGTTATATATTCAGTTCCTATTGTAGGAATTTTTACAAGTATTACATAATGTTTATTTATATCTAATTCTTGTGAAAATAGTGTTTGAGAATTTGGACTTGCAATATTTATACTTCCACTATTTGCAATTCTAATTGCTTGATAGTTTTTAGGTAAACCTATAAAGTATCTAATATCAGAATGGTTTAATAAATTATTTACCAAATCAACACCTATGCCAGAATATAAATTCTCTTTATTGGCTTTTACACTAATCATTGTTTTAGTAATCGCTCTTAAAAAAGACTTAGATATTCTAGGTATTAATGTAGCTTTGTATTCAGCGCCTATTATTTTATCCATATCACTTAGAAGCCTTGTTTTTTGATTATTTGCTACTATAAATGGATAAGCATCGCTACTATCTCCTAAAATTGCTATTGAAAACACTAAACTACTAACGGCTAATTGATTAGCATAAACAGAGTATTTTTCATTTCCAAAAGGAATTTTATAATCTATATCATTATCGTTTTTCTTAATAAAAACAATAGGCAATGATAGATTAAATTCTTTTAAAGATTTAGATTTACCATTTTCATAAATTACCCAAATATATTTATTTGTTTTAGATATTTGCATTCCTTTTTTTATTTTATTTGCTATTCTTTTAGTGTTGAAATTGTTTTTAGCTAATTCATAATCTTGATAAAACAACAAATCATTTTCTTGAGAATAAACTTCTTTTAATAAATCAATAGAATTATTTGACCTACCATCTAAAATATAATAAAGAGCAGAAAAATAGCTAACAAATGGATTAGAATAATTAGCATAAGACTTATAAGCAGGAATTGGGACACTATTATTTATAATGTCTATTACTTCATTACTTTCTCTAGGTTTTTGTTGTAAGTAGTTTAATTCGCTTAAAATATCGCTTTCAAATTCTTCTTTATTTCTTTTTTGTCTATCTAAGGCTCTTTTGATTTCAACTCCAGCTTCATCGTATTCGCCTAAAGCTAGATAACTCATTGATTTGTATGTATTAGTTAGCATTTTTTCATAATATTGACCGCTATAATCAGTTATATTATCATTAAAAAGACCTTCTAAAACTCCTTCTCCAATCTTTAACAATAGATTTTTTTCATCTTTATCTTTATAACCATCTTCAACCAAATCAAATAGCTTAATACTATCTTTATAAGACTTACACAAGAATGCTTGATATCCGTAATAATTGCCGTTGTAAAGTGGGTCTTTAATCTTTTCTAATACATTTTCTTTTGAGTATTTTAGCTCTTTTTTCGTAAGTAATTCGCAGTCTTTAGTATCTAAAGAATATATTTTATTTTTATTTTCTTCTTCGTAGCCTAAAAAGACAGAAGAACAAGCATTTAATACTAATAAAGTAAAAACTAAAACAAAAACTTTTAACAAAACTCTTAACATCGCCGACCCCCCCCCCATTTTTAAAAAACGCCATTTTATAAAAACTTAATTAATATATATTAATTTTTTTTAAATTCAATAATTCTTAAATAATAAGAATTATTGTTTATTTTTATAGCTCTAGTATTTTAATAGGAAGACCCATTTTATTCATTTCATCAAAGAATGGTTTTGCATCAAATTCTTCCATATTAAACACACCTTTTCCGCTCCATTTACCACTTGCTATTAAATATGTTCCAATTGCAGCAGGAACGCCTGTTGTGTAGCTTACTGCTTGAGCGCCAGTTTCAGCGTAGCATTCTTCATGCACGCAAACATTATAAACATATACTTTTTTAGCCTTGCCATCTTTAATACCTTCAATAATACAACCTATGTTTGTCTTGCCTTTAGTCCTTGCACCAAGACTTGCAGGGTCAGGTAAAAGTGTCTTTAAAAACTCAATAGGAATTATCTTCATTCCTTGATGTTCAACTGGCTCAATTCCTAGCATACCTACATTTTTAAGACAATTCATATGTTGAATATAGCTTTGTCCAAAAGTCATAAAAAATCTAATTCTTTTTAAACCTTTTATATTTTTACATAAGCTCTCAAGTTCTTCGTGATAAAGTAAATAGCTATCTTTAACCCCAACTTCAGGATAATCGTGTTCAACTTTAATCTCAAGTGGTTTAGTCTCAATCCACTCGCCATTTTCCCAATATCTACCATTTGCACTAACTTCTCTTAAGTTTATTTCAGGGTTAAAATTAGTTGCGAAAGCATAGCCGTGATCTCCTGCATTACAATCCATAATATCAATTGTATGAATTTCATCAAATAAATATTGCTGCGCATACGCACACATAACATTCGTTGCACCTGGGTCAAATCCACTTCCAAGCAGTGCAGGAACACCAGCTTTTAAAAAGTCATTATTTCTAGCCCATTGCTCTTTATATTCAAATTTAGCTAAATCAGGATGTTCGTAATTTGCTGTATCAATGTATGGAATTTTAGTTTGAGAACAAGCGTCCATTAAAGCTAAATCTTGATAAGGTAAAGCCACATTTAATAAAATCGTAGCGTTTATATCTTGTATAAGCTTAACAACTGCATTTGTATCATCAGCATTAATCGTAGCAGTTGCAATCTCAACTCCTAAACGCTCTTTAATAAAACTTGCTATTTCATCACATTTGCTTTTTGTTCTACTTGCAAGCGTGATTTTATCAAAATATTTATATTCAGCTGCTTTATAGGTTGCTACACGGCTAACTCCACCAGCTCCAATTATTAATAAATGTTTCATATTTTCTCCTTTTAGCTTATGATAAAATATTTATGATAATGATTAATCTTTTTATGAGATTATATTAGTCTTATTTTATTTTAGGAGTATATTATGAAAAAATTATTTTTAGCTTTAAGCTTAGCAGGTATTTTAGGTGCTAGTGAATTTGTTCTTGATAAAGTTCATACTAGCGTTGAATTTAGCGTTAAACATATGTTAGTTTCTAATGCTAAGGGCAAATTTAAAAGTTTTGATGCGATGATAGATTTTGATGAAGCTAATAAAACTTTTAAAGTATTTAATGCAAGCGTTGATGTAGCAAGCGTTGATACAAATAGTGAAAAAAGAGACGAGCATTTAAAATCAAGTGATTTTTTAAATGAAAAAGTTAATCCAAAACTTACTTTTGTTATGAGTAAATACGAAAAAGTAAGTGATACACAAGGAAAAATGACAGGGGAATTAAACATAAATGGCGTTAAAAAAGAAGTAACATTTGATGTTGCTATCAATGGTGTTGCTACAATGGGAGATAAAACTAAACTTGGGTTTGACCTAAATCTTGACCTTTTAAGAAAAGATTTTGATGTAGCAAAAGATACAAATGAGGGCTTAGTAGCAAACGAAGTAAAAGTTCAAATTTTTGCTGAAGCTGATAAAAAATAATTAAAATTAAGAATTTGAAATTTTATTTCAAATTCTTATATCAATTAATCTTGTATCGCTTAAATCTTTTTTAAATTCTTTCGTAAAATCTATAAAATCTCCTAGCTTATCACTACTTATTAAATCTTTTAATTTATCTTCGCTTATTTTTAATTCATTACTTATGTTTTGGATATTAAATTTTTGTAATATTTCTTTTTCGTTATTATCTAAAGATTGTGATTTTTTAAGTTTTTCAATTATATTATTAAGTTTAATTTGTTCTTTTGTTTCTTTATTTAATTCTTCAGTTATATTAGTATTTATTTTTTTGTGTGAAATTGTCATAAAAGGTAGATTATCTAAAAATACTCCGTATTCATAAACAATATCTTTAAAATCATATTTTTCAGCAATTGTTATATAACCATCAAGATTTTTATCCATACTAATAGTTTCATCAAGTATTGTGCTAATATCAGTTGATTGTTTATTATCAACAGTCAAAATACTTGGAACATAACTTGCAACTTTAGTAGCTTGTCCTGAACCATCTTTAGTTGGCTCTATATATAAAGCAAATGCATAGATAGTATAATCAATTTCTTTTTTATCTACTTCTCCATCGTTATTTCTATCGGCTGCTAAAAAATTACTCTTATACGCTACATCGCTAAACCACCCAGCGACAAAACTTGCTGCATCTTTATCTAAAATAATGCCTTTGCTAGTATCAATGAAATTATCTTCATTAAAAAATTCTTTTAATCTATTAATATTCTTGTCACTAAGTTTTACTCCGATATTACTTTCATCAAATTTAAAAAATACATTGTAATTTTGCTCTTTATTTGTCTTAATCTCAAAATTATTTTTATTTATATTATCTTTTAAATTGCTAATATCTTTAGTATTTAATTCTTTAGTTTTAACATTATCAGCCCAAGACATTGCTATATTTTTTACTTGCGAGATATCTATTTTCATAAAAATTCCTTAAAATTAATACTTTTAAAATTAATTGGTTTGATTTTAATTAATACTATTATTATTTTATTTAATATTTTGATATATTGTAACTTTTAGTAATAATTAATTAAAAATAAAAATTAAACCTTAATATCAATTAATTTTGTATCGCTTAAATCTTTTTTAAATTCTTTTGTAAAATCTATAAAATCACTTAATTTATCATTTGTAATTAACTCTTCTAATTTATCTTCGCTTATTTTTAAATTAATATTAAAATCTTTTAAGAGTTTCTTTTCATCATTTGTTAGACTTTTTAGGCCTTGATTTTTAAGTTTTGCTAAGGCTGCTAATTTTTTTAATTCTTCTAATTCTTTCTCTTTTAATTTATCTGTATTTGCAATCTTATATAAGCTAATAAAATCATTATTATTTTTATTATTAGATACTTCTATGTTATCTTCAAAATATCCCTTTTCGCCTACATTTAGAAATTCGCCAAATGTAATAATACCATCAAGATTTTTATCATTATTTAAACTAGCATTTAAAGTATAGCTAATATCAGCATAGTATTCATCATTATCTGCTAAAAATTTACTCTCTTCATAGCCTTTTACATAATTAGTGATTATATATTCACCTTTATTATCTCTTCTATATTCAAGCCTTTCAAGTATAAAGTTTAATGTCTTTTTTCCTTCTTTATTGCTTAGCTCCCCATTACCATCAACATCAGCTTCAAGGAATTTTCGTTTATAAGCAATATCACTAAACCACCCAGCTACAAAGCTTGCTGCGTCTTTATCTAAAATAGTGCCTTTACTATTAAAAATGAAATTATCTTCATCAAAAAATTCTTTTAACCTATTGATATTATTTTCACTAAGTTTTATTCCGATATTACTTTCATCAAATTTAAAAAACACATTGTAATCTTGCTCTTTATTTGTCTTAATCTCAAAATTATTTATATTTATTGCATTTTTTATATTGTATAAATCAAAAGAATTTAAAGAATTTGAATTAATTTTATCTTGCCAAGCTATAGGCGTATTTAAATAGTTTCCTAGATAATGTCTCATAAAAAATCCTTTAAAATTATGACTAAATTAGATCTAGCTAATTAATCAAGACATTTTTAAAATCATATAGCTATTTTTTACACTTAAAAAGCAATATTAAAGCACTAATACTTTTTAAAATATGCACTAACATTCGTAATGCAAATTAGGTTAATACATTAAAAAATGATTTGAATTATTATAATTTGATTTTAATTAATACTATTATTATTTTATTTAATGTTTTGATATATTGTAACTTTTAGTAACAATTAATTAAAAATAAAAAATTAAACCTTAATATCAATTAATTTTGTATCGCTTAAATCTTTTTTAAATTCTTTCGTAAAATCTATAAAATCATCTAATTTATCATTTGCGACTAATTCTTCTAATTTATTTTCACTGATTTTAAGATTAAGACTAAAGTCTTTTAAGAGTTTCTTTTCATCATTTGTTAGACTTTTTAGGCCTTGATTTTTTAGCTTTGCTAAGGCTGCTAATTTTTTTAATTCTTCTAATTCCTTTTCTTTGAATTTATCTATATTCATAATTTTATAAATATTACCACTATCAATTTTAATTCGCTCATCACTTGATTTACAATCAGCTGTATATTTATGAATTTTATTTTTACCATCAGCTCCTAAATATTCGCCAAATGTTATTATTCCATCAAGGTTTTTATCATCATTTAAACTAATATTTAAAGCCTTGCTAATATCCATACTCTCGCCCTCTGGCAAAGCTACCATACTAGGTAAATATGTGCCTATGATTGCACTTGAGATTATTTCTTCTTCAAGTGTCTTTTCATTTACTACTATTTCGGCTGCTTCACTAAATACCGTAAATGTGTATTTAAATTCCTTGCCCGTTAATTCTCCATCGTTATTAATATCAGCTGCTAAGAGATTTTCTCTATAAGCAATATTGCTAAACCATCCAGCGACAAAACTTGCTGCATCTTTATCCAAAATAGTGCCTTTATTATTAGCAATGAAATTATCGCTATCAAAAAATTCTTTTAATCTATTTAGATTTTTTTCATTTATTTTTACACCGATATTATCACTATCAAATCTAAAAAATACATTGTAATCTTGCTCTTTATTAGTCTTAATCTCAAAATTATTTTTATTTATTTGATAATTTAAATCTTTTAGCTCTTTTTCTGTTAGCTCGTGCTTTTTAACATCAATTTTCCAAGCTATCGGCATATTTTTACTAGCACTTATATCGTGTATCATAAATAATCCTTTAATATTTATTTAAAGGATTATAGTTTATTTAGGATAAATAATTTAATCAGTTTAAATTCTTTAACCTAAGCTTGAGATTTTTTCTATAATTACTCCAAATCCTTGCCTTGCTACAGAGCCTACGACAAAATCACTAATTAAGGCATTTTCTCCACGAATAGTATCATCAGGTATTATATTTGAGATACTAACGCCTGTTCTTTTTGAAATATTTTTAGCAATTAATTTCCCATCAATATAAAAATCACTAGCACCTTCGCCACGCCTAGCACGAGAATGCTCAATTCCTACTGCTTCTTTATGAATTCCTTTTCTAGTTTTTAATATTCCTATTATTTTTTTATCATCTCTTATAACTTTGATTAAATCCTTATCTTTAAGACCTAGTTTTGCTGCTGTATCTTCGTGTAATTCAATGTAGTTTGAATATCTTAAATGAGTTAGTTTTGAACTAGCAGCAACTAAACTTGAATATATATTTGATTTATACGAAAAGGCTTTTAGATTTAACTCATCTAATGTGGTATTGTTTTTAAATCTTTGTTTTACAAAATAAGGAACCCCACTATAATTTTTCCCAGTTAAAGAATCCTTAGTAAGTGCTAAATCTTCGTTATAAATAGCTACTTCTTTTTTGTATGTTTTTGCTAAGGCATTTTTGTTATATGCTTTGTTTTTGCTTTCAAATTTTCCACCCCTTGCCATACAAAATAAAGCTTTTTTATAGTGTTTTGGGCTAATTTCTTTTAATTCTTGAATGAATGGTAAGTCCTTTATCTCATCTTCGTTTATTTCATAATCAAATCCACCATCAAGCGTAACATTTATAAAACTTCTTAAATAATAATCACTCGGCTTATCAAGGTCAAATAAATTACCTTCACTATCGCTAATTGCGTTTTTGCCAAATCCTGCTAAGCCTAATTTTTTGCCTAATTCAATTATAAAGCTATCCATACATACGCTTTCATTATTGCTAAACTTAACATTAGGAGAATTTAAAATAGGAAATCTAAAATGACTAGCTTTACTCAAAGCACCACCCCAAGGATTAACAACGCCCCAAGTCTCATACATAACGCTATCAGGAACTATATAATCAGCAAACATACTTGTTTCGTTTATGAATGGGTCAATTGCTATGAATAATGGTATTTTAGAGCTATCTTTTAAAGAATTTTTAACATTATTCATATTACTAGCATAAGCAATATTAGCATTCCAAGAAAGCAATATATCTATTCCGTAAGGATATTTTAATGCTGCATTTGTGATTGCGTCGGTGCAAATTGCATTAGTTAGTGGATACCAAGGTAGTTTTGATGGATAAGGGTTTTCGTTGTTTTTGATTTTGTTTTTATATTCGCTAGTTGCTTCATAAGGTTTTTTAGTTTTATCAACCCTAATTCCACTAGGTTTAATTTTGCCTTTATATTTTGCTAATTCAAATTCTCCTGACAAATCATTATATTTACCCCCACCAGCACTCATTCCACCAATTTTATTTAAATTCCCAAGCAAACCAACTAATTCTAAAATAGCATAAGCTGTATAAAATCCATTAGTTTGCATAGTCCCGCCGTGCAAATCAAATGCTACTTTATTTTTATATTTTTTGATTTTTTCTAATAAATATTCATAATCTTTTTTACTAACGCCACTATTTTGCAACAAATCATCTAAAGAATTTGAATTGACACTTTCTTTTAATTTGATAAAACTTGTTTTAACCTTTATTGCTTCATCATCTAAAGTTATTATTCCATCATAATAAATATTAGCTTTTTTACAATCTTTTGCACTTATTAATCCTTGCTCGTTAATAACCATAATTTCATTATTAATTCTTAAAAATTCTCCTTTTTTATAGTTTTTATAATCATCTTCAACGACTAAATAAGCAGCATTAGAAAAACTTACATTGTTTTCATTTAAATTAGTATAAGATAGATATTCTTCATCATAAATTTTTTGATTTATTACATCTTGTAATAAGGCTAATGCTAAAAACAAATCCCCACCAGGCTTTATAGCAATCCATTTTCCTACGCTAGATGCACTTGAAGTAGAATTTGTAAGTATTGGGGTTATTGTTGCGTATTCTAAATTATTGCTTTTTCTATTTGCTATTTTTAATCCTTGTCTTTTGAAAGGATTTCCAGCTTGAGCAGGAGCACTTGCGAAATTAATCAAAAACTCGCAATTATCAAAATCAGGTTTTAAGTGTGGGTATTTATCAAAATCATTTAAAAAAGCAGCCATTCCAGCTCTCATAGAAAGACCGCAAGTTGCTGTGTGTCCGTGAAAATTAATAGTTCCGAATGATTTTTGAAATCTTTCTTGAAAGAAATTCTTTCTTCCTTCATCGCCTGTTGCGATTATACATAATCCATTTGCTTTCTTTCCAAATTCAGGAGCATTTTCATCTATTAAATCAGTATGATTATAAACTTCTTTAAATCCTTTTACATAGCCTTCATTAAACAAATCTCCACCATTTACTATCTCATCTAAAAATTTATCAGGCTCAATACTTTGCCATTTATTTTCTCCCCTTTTTCCAACTCTTTTTAGTATTTTAGTTACCCTTGCTTTATCATTTAATTTATCAAATACTAAATTACCCCTAGCACAAACACTTGAATGGATTTTGCCTTGATTTGTGAGTAAATAACTATCTTTTATACTAGTATTCATATTAAGCCAAGGGTCGCTTGATAATAAACTATATGGATTTCCAATAACTTTTAAAACCTTATTATCTAATACTTTTACCCTAACACCACAATGAGTAACGCAACCATTACAAACACTTGAATAATACTTGCCGATTTTTGGATTTAGGCTATTTGCATATATGCTATCGTTTGTTTTTGTTTGTGGTTTTATGATTTTTTGTATTGTTTCATTGTAAAAATAAGCCCCTGCTATGCCTGTTATCCCTGATGCTATTAAAAACTTTCTTCTACTCACTTAATTCTCCTTTTATTTGTTTTTCTAATATGCTTACTAAAAGACAAAACAAACTTATACAAATTAGCCAATTGCCAAATACAGAACCTAAACTATCACTACCTAAGATTTTTGGTGTGTATGTTAAAAATCCACTCATAATTTTTGGCATAGAATTTCCTGCAAAAACTACATTGAATTTAAAGCTAAAGCTATAAATTATCATAGACAAAAATGCAAGTAATAAAAAGAATTGATTGTTTTTTAATCTTGTAAAAAGATTTATTAAAATAATAAAAATTAAGCAAAACTCAAGTATGAAAATCTCATAAAATCTAGCCATAAATACATATTGATATAGCTCTTTAATTTCTTTATTAAAACCAAGCATAAAGCTAAACCAAAATAATCTTAATAATAAATCACATACTATTAAAGCACTAGCAAGTCTTATAAAGATAAAAAGATTGATTTTATAATTTATGATTTTTGAATATATAAATAAGACTAAAGCACATATTCCAACACCGCCTACACCGCCATTTGCAGCAAATAAAAGTGGTAAAACAGGTGTATTCCAAAAACTAACTCCAACACTTGTTCCTAAAATATATCCAGTGTATAAAGGAATGCAAAAAGATACAATAAGTGTGATTATTCCTAATTTTTTAGTATTTTTATTGTTAATATGATTATATGCTAATAGTATTAGTAAAATAGGGTAGGTTATAAGTAATATAATTCCTATTTTCATAGCTGAAGTTGGTAGATTGCCCCAGCCATTTAAAAAGATTTCAAAAACTCTGCTAGGTTGTTTTAAATCATCAATTAAATTAAAAGGAATTGCACATAAACAAACAAAAGAAATTATCATTGAAAATAGGGCGATATTTTTGTAGTTTTTCAATCCAAATACTAAATATAAACTAGCACATAAAAACGCTCCAAAACTAGCCCCTGCTATGAAAAAATCATTCACAACATCTAAAGCCCAAGTTCGCTGAACGCTAAAACCTTCTAAAACCACAGCACTCATTTTATTCTCCATTCTTCTTCTAAAGCCAAATCAAATTCTTTTGAAATATCTTGAAACATTTTATGATTAGGATTGATTTCATTTAATTCATTGTCTAAATTAATATAAAAAACTTGTGGTTTAGTCCCAAAATTTTGCTTTAAAACACTTGTTGGATAATCTTTTAATATTTGTGAAATTTCACTTGAACTATCATTTAAATCGCCAAAAATTCTAGCCCTACCAACACAGGTTTGAACACAAGCTGGTAATTCATTATTATCTATTAAATGCACACAAAAAGTGCATTTATCAGCTACTTTTGTATTTTTATTAATAAATCTTTTATCATAAGGACAGGCATTTACGCAGTAACTACAACCCCAGCATATTTCATTATCTACTAATACTATTCCATCTTCTCTTTTAAAAGTTGCTCCTGTAGGGCAAACGCTTACGCAAGGTGGATTTTCGCAATGATTACAAAGTTCTGGCAAAAATGCCTTAAATACTTCATCGCTTTTACTTAATTCATATTCAGTAACAAATGTTCTAAATTGTTCGTGGGGGACTTGATTTTCATTGATACAAGCAGCAGTGCAAGCTTGACAGCCGATACATTTTCTAAGGTCAATTAGCATTGCATAGCGTTTTTTGCTATCTCCTATATATCTTTTATCTTTTTTATCTATACCATTATTTTGTAGGCTAAAAGCATAACTTGATGAAGCTAATGTGGTTGTAATAAATACTCTTCTATTCATATAAAACCTTTGATTTAGATTTTAATGAGTATATTTTTTGATTGTATAATTAATGTTAAAATTTAATAATAAATTAAGGTTTAAATATTATTGCCTAATTTTGGTTTGTTATTATCAATAAGTTTATATATAAATTTTATATAAATTTTTATAAGAATTTAATAACCATTAATATTTTTTTAAACATACCGATATAGAAAAATAACAGGGGTTTAAAATGCAAATATCAAACTATAATCACTTTTATAATATTTTAAAGCGTGAAGCAATAATTAATTACAATGTAAAAGAGCGTAATCAAAGCACAATTGATAGTGTAAGAGAGCAATATATCAAAAATCTTAATTTAGATGAAAACTTATTAAATGATTTAAATAATACATTTATAAGAGATGATTATTTGCCAAAGAAAGCTTATACAATCAAAGAAGCTTTAAAGAATTTAAATAGTGATTATAGTGAAGCTTTAAAAGATTTAAAATATAACATAAATCAAATGTCTAATTTAATTTATAATTCAGCTTTTAGCGATTTTGATGAAACTTTTGTTGATGATGGGACTAATTTAGGCAATCTAAAAACCAAGCTTAATTTAAAATTAAGAGTAATGCAAGAATACAAAGTAAGTAATATTTATCAAAGAGCTTTTAGTGATTTTTTTAACCCTGAAGACAAAAAAGAACTAAGAGAGTTTTTAAAAGATTTTAAGATTAATAATGAATACATTGATGAAAGTCTTAATAATATTAATGATAGTGATATTTTAAAATTATTATGTGATAAAAATATTAGCGTTAAAGATTTTATAAGTGAGTGCAAAAGATTAAAAGCTATAAAAGAAAATCATACAATACTTGATAATAAAAAAGATGATTTTAAACCAATAGAAGTAAAAGGCACTAGCACTCGTGAAAGTATGGAAGAAATACTTAGTAAAATGGATATTCAAAATATCAAAAATGAAAGAGATTTATTAGCTATTTTAATGGCATATAAAGATAGCGAGAATTTGTATGATAAAAGAGTTTAAAATAAAGGAATAATTATGAAAATAAATTCTTATTCAACATATCAAATAACTAATATAAGCAAAAAAGAAACAAATAACGAGATTAAAAAAGTAGACAATAAAGCAGATGATAAAAAGGTAGGTGAAGTATTAGGATACGGAGTTGATAAAGATGGCTTTTTTACAAGTGATTTTAACAAAGCAGCAGGAATTGCTGAAGATTTTAAAATACATAGCGATACTTTAAAAAATCTAGTAGATAGAAATAACAATTCTTTAAGAGCATATAGAAAGTATTATGAAATTGATATAGCAAAAACTGTTAATAACGCTTATACACTTTTTAGCCAAGTTGTAAGTGAAGATTTTTTAAACTCTAAAGAATTTTTTAACACCGAAGATATAAAGCAATTTCCACAAGGTTATATTCAAGCAAGAAGTGATGAAATCAAAATCAATAAAATTTTACATTCACCTGATGATTATGAGAATAATCACGGAATGACTTTTCAAAATGAACTTTACCAAACTCATCATCCCTTATTTTATTCTTTTGACAATGATGATAAAACCTTACCAAACACAAATGTTTTTCCACCTGATAATATCAAGCAAGACCCTAGATTTAGTGGATATTTTGGTGATTATGACGAAGCAAGACAAAATTATATAAATGAAAATGGAGAAATATCAAAAGGCGGGCTTTTGATAGGTATATTAAAATCAAACCCAACTTTAATTGAAGGAGAAAGCACATATAAAGGTAAATTAAGTGGTTATGATAGAAAAATTAGCTCGGCTACATTTTTTGCATTTGATAAAGCGTTAGGAATGCAAGTAATGGCAAGGGGAGAAAATGGCTTTATGAGTGCTGAAGTTGAGCGTATGCCAAGATGGCTGAAAGATTATGTCAAATTAAATGCTTATGATAAACCATTAAGCCAAAGAAGTGCTATTTTAGGAAGTGCTAATTATACTAAAACCTTATATAGTCTTAATAGTGGATTTTTTAGTAGTAATAAAAAAGCTGAAGAAAAACAAGCTGATGAATTTATGAGAAAGATAAGAGAGTTAATGGGTTTAGAAAATCCAAATAAAAACATTAGCGAATTAAATTATGATGAGTTTTTAAAACTAGCTTTTAGTTTTAGCCAAAATAAAGTATCTAATGTAAGATTGTTTGATATAAAGGTTTAGATTATTTTAGAAATTTTATTGCAAAAGTTATAAGATATTTTGATTTTTGAAAAGATTTTCTTATTTTAAATTCTTAAAACTCAATAGAATTTAAAATAAGAATAAAAAGCGAATTAGGAATAATCCTAATTCAAAATTATTAAAGTTTGCCGCCTTCTACAACAACGCTTTCTTTATCAATATCAGTTCCATAAACAGGTGCTAGAGTTTCATCATAATTTTTGTGGAAGAATTGCTCTTCGCCTAGTTTTACTATCTCATTATTTAGCCATTCTAAAAGCTCTTTATTGCCTTTTTTAACAGCAGGTGCGATTACATCAATATCTCCTAATTCACTAATACCTACTACAAAATCAGGATTGTTTTTAACCCAAGCAAAAAGCAAGGTGTTATCGTGTGCTAGTGCAGCACCTCTGCCATCTAATAATGCTCCAAAAGTTTCAGTATTTTGGTCGTATTTTGCTAGATTTACTCCGTTTTTATTTTTTGTAAAATACGCATCAGCAGTTGTGCCTTTATTTACGATTAGAGTTTTTCCATCTAGTTCTTTAATGTCTTTAATCTCTGCATTTTTAGGACTTGCAATGCCTAATGAAACTTTCATATAAGGTAATGCAAAATCAACAACTCTTGCTCTTTCAGGTGTTTTTGTAAAATTAGCTAAAATAATGTCAACTTTATCAGATTGTAAAAACTCAACCCTACTAGCAGCTTCAACAGGAACTAAGGTTAATTTATCTTCACTACCTAATAAATCTTTAGCAATTCTTTTTGCAAAATAAATATCATAGCCTTGGAATTTGCCTTCTTTATCAACAAAGCCAAATGGTGGTTTATCAGCAAAAACACCTATTTTAATATTATCGCTAGTTTTAATCTCTTCAATATTTCTAGCATTAGCAAAACAGGTTAGTAAAGCCCCTGCAACAAGTGATAAAATAACTTTTTTCATAATTTCTCCTTTAAATAAAATCGCTTGTAATTAAAACGCAAAAAAATTAATAAAAGATAATTTTAATCCTTTTTAAATTCAAACATATTTAAAAATTGCTTAGCTCTATTAGTTTGTGGATTTGTAAAAAACTCTTCAGGACTTGCAATTTCAACGATTTTGCCACTATCCATAAAAATAATTTTATCAGCTACAGCTCTAGCAAATGCCATTTCGTGAGTTACTATTAGCATTGTTTTTTCTTCTTTTGCAAGATTTAATAATACATCTAAAACTTCTCTTACTATTTCAGGATCAAGCGCAGCCGTAACTTCATCAAAAAGCATAATTTCAGGATTCATACATAAAGCTCTAACTATTGCAATTCTTTGTTTTTGACCGCCACTTAGCTCTTTTGGATAGGCGTTTTGTTTATGCTCTAAACCAACTTTTTGTAATAAATCTAGGGCTTGTTTTAAAACTTCATCTTTTTTACGCTTTTGAACTTTCATAGGAGCTAATAAGATATTTTCAAGCACATTTAAATGGTCAAACAATTCATAGCTTTGAAACACCATTCCAACATATTTTCTAATCTCTTGCCAGTTTTTATAATCTTTAGTAATTATTTCATTTTTTATATAAATATTTCCACTAGCTATATTTTCAAGTCCGTTAATACACCTTAAAGTTGTGCTTTTCCCGCAGCCACTAGGCCCTACTAAAACAACAACTTCGCCTTTATTAACTTCAAAAGAAATATCCTTTAAAGCGTGGTTATTGCCGTAAAATTTATTAATATTTTCAAGTTTTAAAATACTCATTAACTCCACCTTTTTTCTAGTATTTTTGATATTTTTGATAAGGGATAACAAATTATAAAATATATAAAAAATATAATTGTATAAATATATAAAGGTGCTAGATTGCTAATAAATAATGTAACTTCTTTTAATTGATTACCTATTGCTAAAATATCTACAACACCTATTAAATAAGCTACTGAAGTAGTCTTAATCATACGGCTTAAAAGATTTATTACATTAGGAATTAATCTTTTTAATGCAAGTGGCAAAATAATATATCTATACATTTGGTATTTGCTAAGTGCAAGTGCGATTGAGCTTTCAAATTGGTGTTTAGGAATACTTGTTATTGCACCCCTTACTAAATCCATCATCTCAAACATACCCCAAATCACAAATACAATAATAGTAGCACTAATAGCATCTATACTAAGCCAACTTGACATTCCAAAATATATTAAAAATAGCCAAACGATAATAGGCATAAATCTTATAATTTCAAGAATTATTTTTAGAATATAAAAAATAATTTTATTTCCTAAACTCATAAAAACGCCTAAAACAAGCCCGCCTATAATTGAGAAAAATATAGATACAAAAGATATAAATAAAGTAACTTTTAAGCCTTCATAAAGCCTTGAATAAATTGATAAATCAAATAATATTTCACTCATTTTCTAATCCTCGCTTCAAACCAAGTTAAAAATAATGAAAGCGGTAAAATCATTATAAAATAAGCAACACAAAGCATAAATAAAGCTTCATTAGTCACATAATAAAGTCCTATTATATCTTTTGCTGTATAGACTAAATCAGCTAGAGCTATTACACTTACAACTGATGTTTCTTTTAACAAAAATATTATATTTGCATTAATACTAGCTATAGAAACTCTAAGTGATAATGGCAATAATATGTAGTATAAAACTTGATTTTTGCTTAATGCTAGAGCATATCCTGCTTCTATTTGGTGTTTATTAATAGCATTTAAACCTGATTTTAAACTCTCAGCCATATATCCACCACCTAAAAATGCAAGTCCAATTACTCCACAAGTAAAGGCTTCAAGCTTAATTCCAAGCTTTGGCATTGCATAATATAAGAAAAACAAATGAATTAAAAGCGGGGTATTTCTTGAAAGCTCTATATAAGCATTACAAATTAGTTTTAAAAACCTTAGTTTATGTAGTTCAACCCACATACAAAATAACCCTATTAAAAATGATAAAACTATGCCATAAAATGCAAGTTTTATAGTAAGGATTAATGCGTCTATGTAAAGTGGATAAAACTCTTTTATAACTTCAAAATCCATCTAAGCTCCTAGCTAAAATAAAAACGGGTTAAATATATCTTTTTTTGATAAATAATATTTGCAATTTTATTTTCAAATTCTTTTAATTTTGTTACAAAAATTATTAATAAATATGTGTTTATATTAAATAATTTTATTCAAATAAATTAACTTGATTTTGAGATAAATAATTTAAAGAAATCTTTAAGAATGCTAATTTATAATCAGCCTTTTAATTTTGGCTAAGTTTTAGCTATACAAAGGATTTTTATGAAAACTTCAAATTTTGGTGCAGAACTTGCACACTTTCATCAAAACTACCTAAGCAAATTCTATAGCAATACTAAAGCGGTTATGGTTTTAAGCATAATGGCAACTTTATATTTTGCTATTTTTGGTGGTGTTTTTGCAGTAACAGGTGAATTTACTCGTATCGGTGGGGAAATTCTTGAGCTTTTTGGAATGGATTTAAGTTCGTATTCATATTATCAAAAGCAAAATCTAAACGGAACTATGCTAACTCGTGTTGATGGGGTTATGATTATTGGACTTATAATTGGTTGTTTATTAGCTGCTAGCGTTGCTAATAAAGTGTATTTTAGAAAAATAGCTTCTAAGACTAGATTTTTTCAAGCATTAGTAGGCGGGATATTAGCAGGATTTGGTGCTAGACTTGCTTGGGGGTGCAATTTGGCTAACTTTTTTACAGGTCTTCCTTATTTTTCTTTACATACTTGGGTTTTTGCTATTTTTATGTGTCTTGGGGTTGCAGCGGCTATTTTGGTGCTAAAAATTAAGATTTTTGCTCCTAGATATGAGATGATTAAAACAAATACTCCGCAATTAAAAATAGATAAGAATTTAGAACAAAAAAACAAAATTATTTTATTTCTTAGCGTAATTGCTTTTTTTGTATTCTTTGCGTATTTAGCTAGTAATGATACTAAAAATCTTCCTACAGCATTGATATTTGGAGTGATTTTTGGCTGGTTGATACAAAAAGGACAGATTTGCTTTACTTCTTGTTTTAGGGATTTATTTTTATTTAAAAGATATAGTTTTTCTTTAGCTTTATTTGTATCAATGTTAGTTGCTAGTATTTTCGTATTTGCATTATTAAATAAAGGCGGATACAACGCTAAGGTTTTAGAAATATCTCTTGGGCTTTGCACGGGAGCATTTATATTTGGCTTTGGTATAGTGTTTGCAGGTGGTTGTGAATGTGGATTTTTATATCGTGCAGTAGAAGGGCAAACTCATTTTATAGTAGTTGGTATTGGAAATATAATAGGAACTATGCTAATTGCTTTAAATTATGATTTATTGCCTAAGTGGTTTTTGAGTGGAGAAAAAATCAAATTAAGCGGATATAGTGGTCTTGGCATTAATATAGCTTTATTTTTAATAAGCATTGCTTTAATATTATTTTATGCAAGGAGAAAAAATGAAAATTGATTATTCTATTTCTTTATTAGGCGAACCTTGTCCTTATCCTGCAATTGTTGCTAATGAAGTAATTCACAAGTTAAAAAGCGGCGAAGTATTAGAAATAATTAGCGATTGTCCGCAAAGTATTAATGGAATTCCACCTGATATGAAAGCTTTAGGTCATAGTTGCGAAGTAGTGCAAAATGGCTCTATTTTAGGCTTTTATATCACTAAAAAATAAGTTTAGAATTTAAAACAGAAGTTTTAAATTCTAATTAACTTAAATCTTAAAATATAAACTAGACTTGCAAGTAAGCAAAAAACGCTTATTATGCAAGCTAGTGCAAAACTCGTATTAGCATTCATAGCACCGACTAAAAACGCTGCAAATCCTGCGAACATAAATTGCATAGCTCCAAGTATTGCTGAAGCACTACCTGAATATTTTTTAGATTTTTGCATAGCTTTTGTAACTAGATTTGGTGTTATAAAGCCTAGCATACATAAAGTTAAGAATAAAAATAAAGTAAAAGTATAAAAATTATTTGATAAAAGTATTAAGCAAAATGAATTAATTATCATTGTTATACAAGCTATAAAAATTACTTTTGATATACCAAATTTAGAAGTAAAATACACATTTAATCTAGCTGTTATCATAAATCCTAAAGAATTTATCCCAAATATTAATCCATATTCTTGTAAGCTGATATTAAAAACATTGGTAAAAACAAAACTTGAGCCACTAATATAAGCAAATAAAGTGCTCATAATTAAACTTGAGCTAATTACATAAATTAAAAAACTTTTATTAGTTAAAACACTTTTATATGCTTTATAAATATTTGAAAATGAAAATGGAATTTGATTTTTGTTACTTTCTTTTATATAAAAAATACTTAAAAATAATAATAAAATTCCAAGACAAAATAAAGTAATAAAAATGCTTTGCCAAGAAAAGTATTTAAGCAAAAGCCCACCAATGCTAGGAGAAATCATAGGAGCTATGCTAGAGCTAATCATCATTAATGAAAATACAGCCACTGCTTTTTGCTTAGAAAAACAATCATTTACAATAGCTCTTGCAATCACAACCCCAGCACATCCGCCAAGTGCTTGCATAAATCTTAAAGCAATAAAAGTATAAATATTATCAACTAAAAAACATAAAAAGCTAGATATTATAAATATGAAAAGTCCTATAATTAATGGGATTTTTCTACCATAAATATCACTAATTGGTCCATATAATAATTGTCCTAATGCAAAGGCTATAAAAAAACTAGCAATGCTTAATTGAGTATAAAACTCACTTGTATTAAAACTATGCTGAACTAAGCTTAATGCAGGTAAATACATATCAGTTGCAAGTGGGGCAATAGCACTTAAAAATGCCAATATTAAAATAAAAAATTTTTCTTTCATCTATACTCCTAAAAAATATGATATTGTCTTAATTTGGCAAATGAAGTTTTATGCAAGGAAAATTACCTTGCATAAATTATTAATGTTGATGATGATTGATTGCTTCTGGATATTTATAGCCTTTTTTCTCTAAATATTCTTGCATAAATTTAATTTCAATTTCTTGAGCTTTTATAATATCATTAGCTAATTTTTTGATATTTTCATCTTCTCCATATTTTAAAACGATTTTAGCCATATCAACAGCACCAATGTGATGAGGTAGCATACCTGCTACAAATGCTATATCAGGGTCGTTTTCATTCATACCTGCTTGCATTTTAGAATGCATTTTCATCATACTTTCATTTAGTTCTTTTTTCATATCGTTTAATTCTTGAGGACTTAAATCTTTAGCAAATAAACTAAATGCACCTAAGCATAAACATAAAAAAATTTTTTTCATAAAATACTCCTTGTTTTAAATAAAGATATATTTTATTAATTAGTAATTTCTATTAAGTAAATTATTTAGATTTTACATTAATTAAGACTATTTCGCTACTTGCATTAAATCTAGCTACTATACCCCAAAATCCCGCTCCACTTGTTACATACATTTTGCTATTTTTTATATTATATAAGCCTTTTAAATATCCTTGCTCAAGTTTAACAGCTAGGCTAAAAGGAAAGATTTGTCCTGCGTGAGTATGTCCAGCTAGGATTAAATCATAAGGGCTAACATCGTATTTTTTAACAAATTTTGGCTGATGGGTTAGTAAGATATTAAACTTATCTAATTTAGGCTTTAATTTGCTAATATCAGGCTCAAAAGTCTTAAGCTTTAGCCCCATTAAATCATTTACACCTGATATTACAAAATCATCAAATTCTATGCTTTTATTATCTAAAAAATGCAATTTATATTTTTTTAATTCCTTAGCGATACTGCCTACTCCGTGATAATATTCGTGATTTCCTAAGACATAAAATGTGCCATAGGTTGATTTTAGTTCATTTAGATAATTAAGGTTTTTGACATTATTAATACCTGTATCTACTAAATCTCCTACGATTACTACTAAATCAGGATTTAAAGAATTAATTTTATTAATTATATTTATAAAAAACTCATCATTTAAATTCTTTTTTAGATGAATATCAGCTATCATTGCGATTTTTAAATCTTTTTTTAGTTTATCTTCGTTTAGATTTATTTCTTTGATTTTAGGGACTTTTATTGCGTTTTTTGATACCTTATAAAAAAATACAAAAGCTATGAAAATAAATATATACTCATAATTTAAAATATTTATATCTTTTAAATAATAAATAAGTATAAAAAATATAGGAAAAAAATTGAATATCTCCCATATATCAATTACTTTTGCAAAATGTTCTTCATAGACGATTTTTGTCTTGATATAATAAAAACTCATAATTATAAAAAACACAATAGTTGAAGCAATTAAAATTATAAAAGAATAATATAAAAGCTCTTTAATTAAGTTTTCTTGAGTAATTAAGCTTAGTTCAAACGCAAAAATAATACTATAAAAAGCCACAATTATTTTTCTAAATTTATTAAAAGTATTATTTTTAATAGTTCTTAAAAGCATATTTGCATTAGCGAAAAATACCAATAAAAAATATAAAATACCAAGTAATATAGCCATAATTAGTCCTTATTAGAATTTAAATTAGGAATTTCAAACTGCAATTCATCAGCAAATAGATTTCTCATACCAAAAATCCTACTTAATATTACATCTTGTTCTTTTACACTTGAGAGATTTTTGCCTGCATCTATTGTGGTTATTGCTACTTTTCCAACGATAATTCTACTCTCAACTCCACGCTCATAATTTTTAATCCCCCATAAATTATGTAATATATAGATTTTGTTATCAAATTCTCCTAAATATAAAACTATATGACCTTTTAGAGCTAGCAAGGTTGCAAAAGGTATTGCATTGCTTTTAATATAATTATATTTTTGTTTATTGCTAAGTTTTGAGATATTAAAAAATATTTTTCTATTTAAATAATCTTTTTGATAGATTTGATCTTGCGAATTTCTAGCTAGAAAAACTCCAAATGTGCCAAATACATCTTTTAAAAAAGCAGAGCAATCTCTATCGCCGTTTAATCCGCCCCAGCCATAGTTTTGTCCTATTAATTCATTTGCGATTTTTTTTAAATCAACGCTAGAAAAACTATCTCCAAGTTTGAAAAAATCTTCTTTTTTGACCTTTATTTCAATAAGTTTTGCGTTATTGTTTAAATCCTTTTTAAAAACTCTTATAGTATAAAAATTAGCACTTTCTTTACTTAATGCCAAAGGCATTCCAATTCTTGCGTATTCTATGAAGTCTTCATTTTTATCTATTAATGCAATTTTATCTTTTTTAGGCATTATGAAGTCTTTTGATGATTTATAAATATTTAAATCTTCATCACTAATAAATGCAATATTTTTATTTTCTATAAAGCCAACTACCACGCTATTATAAATAAAACTCCAGCCAAAATCCTTGCTAAAATGAGAGATTTTAACAGGAGTATATGCGTAGATAAATGAGTTTTGCAAATAATCAAACGGATAGCCTTCGCCTGCTAATTTAGGATTTTTAAATCTTGGTTTTTTAGTAGGTAATAATCTTAAATTACTTGAATGAATAATGATTGCATTTTTTGAAATTTTGTTTAAATTATCAAAATCAGCATTATCCACTATATTTTGCATTAATTTTTGAGAATTTAATTGATAATTTTCTCCATAACCTGTGTCTTTTAAAATATCATTTGCAATATTTTTCATATTGATATTGGTTTTATCAATTCCCCACACATAAAATAGGTTTTTTAAATAATTTTCTTTTAATTTTTGCGATACTTCTTTAGTGATATAAAACTCATTGCTCTCATAATTATTTAAATCTTGAGATGGAAGAGCAAAATAATTTTTACTGCAAGAAGTAAAAACTACAAGACAAATAATTAAAATAATATTTTTCATCATTCAAATCTAATTAAAATTTCACCTATAAATTTATTATCTTCGTAAGCTTCAACCCTATAAATCTTACCTGCTTTATCAATTGAGTATTGTTTTTGCATATTTTTAAGGCTTAGTTTTATACTATCTTCACTATCTTTTGCGTTATAGCCTATGACATTTATCCTTACTTTATCGTGTTTTTTAACTAAAAAATAATTTTTTACTTCAATCATTTTTGCGAAATTAGTTGTGATTTCTTTATCATCAACAATTAAATTTAACTTATCAATAATATCGCTATATTCAACATTTTTTTCTAAATACAAATTAGTTTGAAAGCGATTGCCGTATTGAATACTAAAGCCATTATCTTGATTGTTTTTAAAAATCGCAGTTAATTCATTGCTAGCTTTATAAGTAAATGGCAATTTTATTGGAATAAATCTTATTTTTTCTCTTGGTTTTTGAAGGCTTAATAAAAAGCGATTTTCAATTTTAATTAAAATCGGTTTTTCAATAACTTCTCTTACTGCATTAGGATTTAATTCAAATTCTCGTTCAAACTCAACTCCAGCAGCCTTTAAATAGCTCTCAATTGCTAGTAAATGATAATATGCTCTTTCGTGAGTTAATAGATTTTTGCTAGCTTCGTTTGCATAGGCGGCTTTACCTTGAGTAATTGCATAATAAGTTAGGCTTTTTAGCATTTCTTCATCGCCATTTGCTGTGTTTGTGTTTTTTAAATGATAGCTATGTAATTTGTGTAATAAATTATTATTTATACTTTCACAAGCTTTACTTGCAATTTCGTTTAAATTCCCGTATTTTGCGTCAATTTGCTCTTGGTCAATTATGCAAGAATTTCCCCATTTTTTAGGATTTTTATCCTTATTTATATAATTTGGAGAATAATATCCACTACCATCGTGAAGATTTATTATGAGTTTTACTTCAGGTAAAGTTATTATTTTTTTGATTAATTCAACCGTGTAATAATCAGGGTCATCTTCGCTAAGTTCTGCGAATTTGCGATTTAAATCTCCAAATTCTCCACGACTTCTAGCAATTATTGAATCAAATGCAAGATTTGGCACGACAATTACTTTTCCTTTAGTGATTTTATAATCAGTGATTAATAAGCTAGCAGCGTGAAAACCACCTGGCTCATCTCCTTGAATACCGCCAAAAATCAAAACGGTATTATCACAAACTTTTTCACATTCTCCTAAAGTGTTTATAGTAAAATTTAAAGCAAATAAATTAAGACTTAAAAATGTTAAAAATATCTTAAGCATTCAAAAACTCTCTTACCATTTTATCTACACTAAACACATCATCAATAGTATTTATTTTACTATCAGCAAATTTATCTAAAGCCTTAAATACTGCGTCACTAATATCATAGAATTTACATTCATCTTTTAAATATTTATATACAAATTCTTCATTAGCAGCATTGATAATAACACCTAAATCAGGATTATTTAATAGCTCATCTTTTAGTTTGAAAATAGGGTATTTATTAGGATTTATCTCAAAGAATTCTAATTTAGCAAGTTTTAAAATATCAAAATATTCACAAGCAGCAAAATCACTCTCACCTAAGAGTGCATTTGCAATGCTAAGCTTCATATCAGGTACGCTAAAATAAGCACTCATTGAGCCATTAATACTTTCGCAAAATGCGTGAATACTTGAGCTTGGCTCTATGATTGCATCTAATTCTAAATTAGGGTATAAATGTTTTGCTTCTATTAATTCATAAAGCTTATTTGTCATTGTTGCACTATCTATTGTGATTTTTGCTCCCATATCCCAATTAGGGTGTTTTAAGGCTTCATTTGCTTTTAGATTTGCAACTTCATTGTATTTAAAAAATGCCCCACCACTAGCAGTAATTGTGAGCTTTTTAGGGTGTTTAATACCCCTTAAAAGTGCTGCTAATGCACTATGCTCGCTATCAATAGGAGAGATATTAAAAGTATCAAGAAATTTTCCAGCCACAACCAAGCTTTCTTTATTTGCTAAAAAGAGTTTTTTATCTAATTCTTGAGTTTGTAAAGATATTTTAAGCCCTGCAAATCCTACTATTGCATTGATAATTCCATCACTTTTTAAATCTTGCATTATAAATGCAGCGTCTTTTATTGAGTATTTATTAGAATGATTGACTTTATCTAGTATTTCATCACTTGCTAAGACTATTTTAGGATTAAACATTTTTATTTGTTCGTTTAATAATTCATAGTTTTTATAAGCACTAATGCACTCTAATTTAATATCAGCTTGTTTTATTATTTTTAAAGCATTAACGCCGATTGAACCAGTTGAACCAAATACACTTATAATTTCAGGTTTTGTTGGATTTATAGTAAAGCTCATAAGAATACCACCATAATAATACTAGCAAAAATCAAAGCATCAACTCTATCTAATACTCCGCCATGTCCAGGGAAAAGCTCTCCACTATCTTTAACCTTCGCTAAGCGTTTTAAATAGCTTTCAAATAAATCTCCAAATACAGCAAAAAACGCCATTAAAAATGATAAAAATAAAACTTCTAAAAAGCCAATCTCACTATAAACAAAACTAGCATAAATACTTGAAACTATTGTGCTAATAATAATTCCGCCGATTACTCCTTCTAAAGTCTTATTAGGAGAACTTGGACTAAAGCTAGTTTTTCCATATTTTTTACCTACAAAATAAGCAAAACTATCACATAAAACAACGCTTAAAAGTAGCCAAATAAAGCCACTTAATTCAAATCTAATATAAGTTTCAAAAATAAAGCTAATTCCAATTCCTGCATAAATAAATGGTAGAATTTCTTTTAAATCTCCTTGTTTGTATGCTAAAAAAGAAGCAAGAACTAAAATAGCAAAAATCATAGAAACCACAGGCATTTGAGTATAAATTCCTAATATCAATCCTAAAGCTAAAATTAAATAATTATTTTTAGTATCAAATAATTTACAAGCTTCAAAATATCCAATGCCACTAGCTAATAAAAATATTATTAGCCATAAATAATAAGAATTTATCGCTAGAAAAATTACTGCAATTATTGCAAAAATTAAGCCTGTTTTTATTTTTTCATTCAACATAAATACTCCTTAAACAAGTTTATCAAAAAGCCTATCGCTTTCTTTTATTTCTTCAATTTCTTCATCTTCTTCTATCATAACACCGAAAAAATTAGCTCTTTTATGCTCTTTTTTAGGGCGTTCTTCTTGATATGATTTTTCATCATCAAGATTTGTGTTTGTTTTTGAGCTTTCGCTACTTTCTTCTATTACATTAACTTCTGGCGTAACTAAAGTAATTTGCTCATCAGCAAACATTTTTGCATTATGTTTTGCGTGATTATCAATCGCTACGCCTTGATTTTGATTTATATAATTTATATTTCCAATATTGCTAACACTCATAAAAAAACCTTTATAGTATCGTAATTAACATAATTAACGAATGCTTTTTCAATAATTTTTACATTTGCTCTTTTTGTAAAATCTACTAAAAAATTACCTTCTTTTTTACCAGAATAACAAGCACAAAGACTTGCAGCATGATAGATTAAATCTATATCATAGCTTTTTTTGTTGCTTGAAATTATTACATGAGAGCCTTTTAAATCCTTTAAATGAAACCATAAATCATCTTTTTTGCTATTTTTTAGCAAATATTCATTAGCGTTTTCATTAAGTCCTACGCTAATTTTGTAATCATTTACATAAAAATTTAATATGTTTGGATTTTGCTGGGTTTTGCCTTTTTTATTGTTTTTTGCGAATAATGAGCGTAAAAATACTTCATCTTTTGTGCAAATTATTGCTTGTTTTAGACTATTTAAAGCATTTATTTTTTCGTTTAGATTATCTTTTTCTATGCTTATATTTTTTGCTTTTTGGCTTAATTTTTTAGCGTTTTTATAAATATTATTTAGCTCATATTTTGCAGAGTTGATTAAAGAATATTTATAAATTCCTATTTCAAATTCTCTTTCGTAATCTTTGATTTTATATAAGTTTTCTTTTAGTGCATCGCCTTTTGCGTATTCATAAAGTGCTTTTTTGTTTAGCAATTCTTCATCTTCTAAAGAATTTATTAAAAGCTCTAATTTTTCAATTTTTTTATCATTTTCCATTATTTTTTGAGCTTTTAATGAGTTTAATTTCTCGTTTTGAAGACTTGCAAAAATATTTGCGAAATAAATTTTAAAATCTTCAATTTTTATATTTTTTTCAGTGATTTTTGTAGGTTCTAAATCTATGTAAGGTTCATTTTGTAAAATATCTCTAAGGTTGTTTTTGCCGTATCTTAAGGCACTTATTATATTTCTTTTATCATCTAAGATTAGTGCATTTGTAAATTTTCCTGAAAACTCAAGTATTAAATAAAATTCCATTTTTTTATAAGCGTGAGCTAAGGCTAGTTTAAACTCTAAAATCCTATTATTTATAGGCACTTTAATATCTAAAATACTTGCGTTAAAAAGCATTTTTTTAAGTTGTAAATCAAATGGACTAGTATAATCTTTAGCATATAAATTACCACTATAAATTGCACTTTTGCCCTTGGTTAAATCAAAATATAGTTTATCTTTAAACTCAATACATAAGCAATTATCATTTATTCTATATGCACGATTTATCTTTTTATATTGCTTTAAATAATCTTTAATTTGCACTAAATCATAATAATTCATTTTTAATCCTTTTATTAATTTTAACGGCTAAAATTAATAAAATTAGAAAAAAAGGGAAATCTATGACTTTAACAGAACAAATATTTGCTCATCATATAGGAAAAGAAGTAAAAGCAGGTGAGATTATTGATTGTCCTATTGATATGGTAATAGGAAATGATATTACAACTCCAATTTCTATTAAACAATTTAAAAAAAGTGGTGCTACAAAATTAGCTAATCCTGATGGCTTTGCAATTGTGCTTGACCACTATATTCCTGCAAAAGATATTCTAAGTGCAAATCAAGCAAAAATTAGTAGAGATTTTGCAAAAGAACATAATTTAAAATATCTTTTTGATGAAAAAAATATGGGTATTGAACATGCACTTTTACCTGAAAATGGACTTATTAGCCCAGGTGATGTGATAATTGGTGCAGATAGTCATACCTGTACGCACGGAGCTTTAGGAGCATTTGCTACTGGAATGGGAAGCACTGATTTAGCGTATGCAATGATAACAGGTAAAAATTGGTTTAAAGTGCCAAGTGCTATTAAAGTGCAGTTTCGTGGAAAATTAAAGCCTTGGGTTTATGGAAAAGATTTAATTTTAGAAATTATTAGAATTTTAGGCGTTGATGGGGCTTTATATAAATCATTAGAGTTTTTTGGAATTGAAGAGCTTGATATGGATAGCCGTTTTAGTTTATGTAATATGGCGATTGAAGCAGGTGCAAAGAATGGAATTTGTGCTGTTGATAATGTTACAAGAGAGTTTTTAAACTCGGTTAATTTAAAGAGAAAAGGCGTTGAGTTTAGCCACTTGCCAAATGCTGTTTATGAAAGAGTAATTGAGATTGATTTAGACAAGCTTGACCCTGTTGTAGCATATCCGTTCTTACCAAGTAATGGTAAAAGTATAAAACAAGCTGTAAGTGAAAAGGTAAAAATTGACCAAGCATTTGTAGGCTCATGCACAAATGGAAGGCTAAGTGATTTAAGAATTGCAGCGAGTATTTTAAAAGATAAAAAAGTTCATTCAGATGTAAGAATGATAATTACTCCAGCTACAACCAAAATTGCTTTACAAGCTCAAAAAGAAGGCTTAATGGATATATTTGCTAATGCTGGTGCAGTTGTAAGTAATCCAACTTGCGGTGCGTGTTTAGGTGGATATATGGGGATTTTAGCTGATGGAGAGCGTTGTATATCAACTACGAATAGAAATTTCGTAGGTCGTATGGGTGCAAGAACTTCAGAAGTTTATCTTGCAAATAGTGCAATTGCGGCTGCTAGTGCAATTAAAGGATATATTTGTTCTCCTGATGAGCTTTAAAAATAGCGTTTGCCTAATTTTAGGTGGTGGAAAATCAAGTAGAATGGGGCAAGATAAGGCTAATTTATGCTTTAATTATAAAAAGCGTGAAATTAGCCTGATTAATTATTTATATGAAAAATTACAACCTTTATTTAATGAAATATATTTTTGTGCTAAGGCTAAGCCAAGTGATTTAAAATGTAAATTTTTAAAAGATAATTATGAATATTTTCATCCGATTAATGGTTTAAAGACTTTTAAAAATATTAAAATTCCTAATTCAAATTCTGTTTTTGTAATTGCAGTTGATTTTGTAAAAATTAATAAAAGCTCTATAAAAAGACTTTTTTATAAACATAAAAGATATAAAAGTTCAGTAGTTGCAAAAAGTATCAAAACTCATTTTTTATGTGGTTTTTATAAGATGAGTGATTTAAAATATTTAGATAAATTAGATGAAAATTGTAAAATCAAAGATTTTTTTATAAAGTCAAAGGCAATTACTTTAAGCTTTAAAAATGATAATATTTTTTTAAATATGAATACAAAAAGTGATTTTGAAAAGTTCATTAAAAGTTACAGACATTAAACATTTTATGTTATAACTAAGCCTTTTTTATGGAGAGTTTGGCCTACTGGTGTAGCCCTAAGACTTCAAATCTTGTGGTGGGGTAGTTGACTATTCTGCGGGGGGTTCGATTCCTTCACTCTCTAGCCAATTTTTAGAATTTTAAATAATATTTTAGGTTTAAATTATAAAATATTTTTTGATTTATGGTTTTAGGAAAAATAAGTTGAAAGAGATTAGAAGAGTTGATAATTTTGAATATATTATAAAAGTTACCGTTGTTATTATTGGCTTAGTTCATCTTATATATACTATTAGTTTTGCTTTAACCGGTTTATATTTCCTATTACCTTCTAGCATAATTCAAATTCTTATATCTTTAATTGTAGCCTACATTGTGTTAGTCAAAAATAAAGGACACGCAATCGCTACCATATACGCACATTTAGATATATTATTTTCTTGTTGTTATTGCACTTATTATCTTGGATGGGGATATGGTTTTACTATGATAATAGTTCTTTTATTATCATTAGCGTATTTACAAAATTTCAATACTTTTTTAGTTCCAATAGGTATTGGACTTGTAGAAGCGACTGCTTTTTTTGTGATGTTATACATTACAAAAGATACTCCAAATTATCCAAATCCTTTTATGCCTTATATAAATATCGCTAATTTTTTATTTATGGTAGTTACATTGCTAGTTTATATTTGGCTAAATGACAGAGAGAATGCAAAGATTATTAAGCAACTTGATGATAGAAAAGAATTTTTGCAATATAAGGCAGAAAATGATTATTTAACTACGCTTTTAAATCGTCGTGCTATGAACGAAATATTAGATAATGTATTAGAAAAATTAAAAAATAAAGAAATAAATTCTTTAGCTGTAGCAATAGGCGATATTGATAATTTTAAACATTTAAACGACACTTATGGTCATAATTTTGGGGATTTAGCTTTAAAAGAAGTTGCTAGGGTGTTTAAAAATGAATATGAAAATAATGAAAATACTTATGTAGCTAGATGGGGTGGAGAAGAATTTTTAATACTATTTAGCAATTATTCTTATAATGATTCTTTGCATTCTTTGGAAAAAAGCAGAAAACTTATTGAAAAATTACAAATTAAAGATGAATTAAATAAAACAAGTGTTACTATTTCAATAGGTATGAGTTATTCTATAAATTTGATTAATAAAGATGTTTTGATAACAAAAGCAGATGCAGCACTTTATAATGCAAAAGACTCTGGTAAAAATAGAGTAAAATCAGTGAATTTGGGTTAGATATGGGAAGTTTTTTAGATAAAGATGATTTGATTATTGCAAAAAGAATTGCGGGATATATATTACTTATATTTTCTATTCTTTATCTATGTTTAGCAATTTTTATGGGTAGTTTAGGTCATAATTATCCTATGTTTGTTAATTTATTTTTATCTTGTGTTTATGCTTATTCTTTAAAAAAACTAGATTCATTAGATATAAATAGTTTGGTTTATACCGTTCATTTTGTTTGTATAGTTTATGCTATTTTTATGGTTCTTTATTTTGGCTGGGGTTTTGGGGCTCAATATTTTTTAATACCTTGCATAGCGTTTTGTTATGTAGGTCAATTTGAAAATAGAAAAATAATTTATGCTTTAGCAATTCTTGAAAGTATTATTTTTGAAGCTTTATATATTTTTATGGAAGTTAATAAATATACTTTACAAAATCAATTATATGTATTTGGATATGATGTTAATGGTATTTTTTACATAATACATAGTCTTTTTGCTTGTCTTACAATTATAATTGTTATGTATTTTTTAAAAATTAAAGTTTATAAAACAATTGAAATAAAAGAAAATGCGAATGAAGTTTTGAGTATTAATGCTTCTACTGACCCACTTACATATTTATTAAATCGTTGGGCTTTTATGGAAAAAATTCATTTAATTCAATATAAAAAGAATTTTCATTTTGCTTTAATAGATATAGATTTTTTCAAAAAAGTTAATGATACTTATGGTCATAGTGTTGGAGATGAAGTTTTAAGAGTAACTGCAAGTTGTATAAAACTTAATTTTTCAAAATATACTGATATGATTGCTAGATGGGGTGGAGAAGAATTTTTAGTATTTGCATTAGGTTGCAGTGAAGAAGAATTTTATGAAGCTTGTAATAATTTTAGAAAAGAATTAAAAAATAATAAATTCTGTGCTGGTGATTTTAGTATAACTGCTAGTATAGGATGTTTGCATATAAGTGGTGATTTTGTATATAGTAATTTTGATAAATATATTAAAGAAGTTGATGAATTATTATATGTGGCAAAAAATAGTGGTAGAAATAGGATAGAATCAAAAAGCGTATAGACAATGAATGAATTTAGGCAGATAGAAAATATAAGACAATTAGTAAAAATCACAATGATTTTACTAACACTTACACATTCTTCTTACGGAACTCTTTTTTATTTTTTAGGACTTCATCCTATGGTTAATATTAAGTTTATTGAAGCATTTATTGCTTTAATAGCTACGATTTTTATTTTAAAAATTGATAAATATCATAATATTGCCGTTTATTTTACACACGCATCAGTTTTAATATCTTGTTCAATTTGCACATATATGCTAGGTCAAGGATACGGCTTTTTAATAGTTATGATTATGTTATTGTCTTTAGGCTATGTTCATGATTTTAGAAGCTCTAAATATCCTTTAATTATTGGTATTTTTGAAGTTGTTTTATTTTTAGCAACTGCAATTGTTACTAAAGATATTCCTGATTTTGAAAGTGATTATAAAGTATTTGTATATGTATTTAATATTATAAATATTACTGCTGTAATTATTTTTTATTCTTCATATACTCATAGTATTGATGTAAATGAAAGCAAAATGCTAGAAAAAGAAAGTGTTAAATTACAAAATAAAGCTGATTATGATTATTTGACAAATATTTTAAATCGTCGTGCAATGAATGAGATTTTGCATATATATCATAACTATTTTAAAAAAGACCAAATTCGTTCTATGGTAATTGTTTTAGGCGATATTGATAATTTTAAGAGCTTAAATGATGAGTGTGGTCATAATTTTGGTGATATTGTTCTTAAAAATACTGCAAAAATTATTAAAGATAAATTAAATAAAAGAGCATCTAGTTATGTATCAAGATGGGGTGGAGAAGAATTTCTAATCTTACTAACTGGTCTTAATATAGATGAAAGCGAAGAATTGATTAATGAAATAAGAGAAGATTTTTCTAATTACACTCACAAAGATGGTTACAATGCTAGGAAAACTACAATTACCTTTGGAATTTGCTATTCTTTAAGACTTGAAAGTATTGATTATATGTTATCTCAAGCTGATAGTGCTTTGTATAATGGTAAAAAATCAGGTAAAAATAAAGTAGAAACTATAGTTTTAGGACAAATATGATAGATTTTGAAAAAAGAAAATATGAGTTAGTTGAAGTTTTACAAGCTGAAAAAATTATGAAAGGTATCATAGTATTTAATTTATTTTATGCTCTTATTATGATACTTAATGATATACCTTATTTGTTTTTAGCATACTTTATGTTAGCGGGGTTATTTTTAATCTCTTTAGTTTTTGTAAAAAGTAATAATTTTAATGCTTGTATTCATATCACTTTTTTTGCTAGTTTGATATTTTCTGCTAGTTCAATTTACTATCTTGGTTGGGGATATGGATTTGAATATTATATATTACCAATTATGTCTTATTTTTATGTAGGCGTTTATAAGAAAAAAACAACAGTTTATATAATCGCGTTTTTTGGTCTATTATATTATTTATTTATGTATTATTTTTTCTATATAGAGAATAATTCTTTAGAAATTCCTTTATATTTATTTCACGAAGACCCTAGAATTTATTTTAATTGTTTTAATGGTTTTGTTATTTGCTCTATTTTTATCATTGTATCAAGTGCATTAAGACAACAAATATATATAGAATTAGAAAATAGGCAAATTATGAATAAAAAATTAGATAAAAGTGCTAATTTTGATTATCTTACAAGGCTAATGAATAGATGGTGTTTTGTGGATAGTATTGAAGATTTAGAGATTAAAAATAAAGTAAGTATTGCTTTAATAGATGTTGATTATTTTAAAAAAGTAAATGATACTTATGGTCATAATGCTGGAGATGAAGTATTAAAAAATTGTGCAAATCTTATGAGAAAATATTTTGGTGAATATACTGATTTGATTTGTAGATGGGGTGGAGAAGAATTTTTAGTATTAGCTTATAATGTATCAGAAACTGATTTTGAAAATACTTGTGAGAATTTTAGAATAGAATATTCAAATTCTACTTTTTCTATTGAGGGATTAAAATCAAGTGTAAGTATTGGGTTAATTTACATTGATAATAGTTTTGCAAGTAATATTTTAGATGAATATATAACAAAGGTTGATAAGTGTTTATATGAAGCTAAAAATACTGGTAGAAATAAAATAATAAAAAATATAATTTAATTTAAGCAAAAATTAATTTTATTAGGATAATATACAGCTTTTATTTTTAGTGTGCGTTCATAGCTCAGCTGGATAGAGCAACGGCCTTCTAAGCCGTAGGTCAGAGGTTCGAATCCTCTTGGGCGTACCACTTAGCGGATGTGGTGAAATTGGCAGACACGCCAGACTTAGGATCTGGTGCAGCAATGCGTGGAGGTTCAAGTCCTCTCATCCGCACCACTTATCACTTTATTTATCTTTTTTAATCACCTTTTTAATATTTGTTACGAAAAGTTACATTAACACATAAAAGTGCTAATTTTCTTTGCTTAAAATCTGATTTTATTGTAACATAAATCCTTTTATTTTATCAAAAAGGAGCCTTAATGGTAGAAAACCAGCAAATCAAACGAAATGGATTTGAAAAAATCTTACACAAAATTGAAGTATTAGGAAACAAATTACCTGATATTACAATTCTTTTTTTAATTGCATTTTTTATTGTGATGATTTTAAGTTTTGCATTAAGTTTTATTGATTTTTCTTACATTCATCCAGTTAGTCATGAAAAAATTGTAGTTAAAAATATGTTTGAAATTCATAATTTAACTGAACTAATAGTTAGATTAGGCGTTAATTTTATAACTTTTCCTGCTTTACAATTAGTTTTAGTTGCTACTTTAGGAGTTAGTATTGCAGAAGGCAGTGGTTATATTAGAGCATTACTAATTAAAATGATAGGAATAGTTCCAAAAAGCATTGTTGTTCCTGTGGTTATATTAATTTCTATATTTTGCCATATAGTATCGGATAGTGCTTATGTATTTTTAATGCCAATTGCAGCTGCTATGTATTATAGTGCAGGTCGCCATCCAATAGCTGGAATTACTACTTCATTTGCTGCACTTGCAGGTGGGTTTAGTGCTAGTTATATTCCAAGTGTAGTTGATCCGTTAATGCAAGAATTTACTCAAAAAGCAGCAAGGACAATTGACCCTGAAATAAGCGTAAATGTATTGTGTAATTATTTTTTAAGTATTTTTTCAACCTTTAGCGTAATTGCTGCTTGTTGGTTTGTTAGCTCAAAAATTATTGAGCCTATGCTAAATAAAACTATGCCTATTGATAGTGATTGCAAAATCGCTCATTTAGAAAATGAGAAATTAAGCTCACAAGAAAATAAAGCTTATTGGGGAGCAACTTTAACATTTATATTTATGGCTTTATTATTATTTGCTGTATCAATTCCAGATGATTCGGTTATGCGTGGTGCTAATGGCTCACTTACTAGTGCTGATGCAGCTTTAATGAAAGCTATTGTTCCATTAGTATTTTTATTCTTAGCAATTCCAGGATATGTTTATGGAAAAATTAGTGGCTCTATAAAAACTTCAAGTGATTTATCAAAAATGGCTGCAAGTAGTTTAAATACTCTTACTACTTTTATAGTATTTTGTTTCGTATGCGGGCAGTTTTTATATGTATTTAATACTTCAAATCTTTCAACTCTATTAGCAATTTCAGGAGCTGAGTTTTTAAAGAGTATGAATATGCCTTCAGTTTTCACTGTTTTAGGAGTGATTATATTTACAAGCTTTTTAAATATTTTTGTTACATCAGCTACATCAAAATGGGCTATATTAAGCGTTATTTTTGTTCCTATGTTAATGTTACTTGGAATTAGTCCTGAACTTACTCAAGCAGCATATAGGACGAGTGATAGTGCGGTAAATGTTATGACACCTATGTTTCCATTTTACCCATTAGTGATTGGTTATTGTCAAAAATATTATAAAAAAACAGGGGTTGGAACACTTAGTTCATTAATGCTTCCATTTGGTATTGCTTTATGGATAGCTTTAGTTGGTAGTTTATTTATATTCTGGGCTTTAGGTCTTCCGTTAGGATTTGATACTACTTATGTTTATAATTTTAAAGGTTAGATATGTTGGTAGAAGACTTTATAAAATATGTAAAAATCTCATCTCAAAGCGACGCTAGTAAGAGTAATACTCCTACTAGTGAAGGGCAGTTACAATTAGCGAAATTATTAAAAAGTGAGTTAGAGAATTTAGGACTTAGTGAAATTAAGCTAAATGATAATGGTATTTTAACCGCACTTTTAGCTGGTGATAAAACTAAGACTAGCTTAGGTTTTGTAGCTCATCTTGATACTATTGATGTTGGGCTTAGTCCTTGTGTAAATCCTAAGATTTTAAGATTTGAAGGTAAGGATTTAGATTTAGGTAAAGCGGTTTTAGAGATTTCTAAACACCCTGAAATTATGAAGTATTTAAATGAAGACATTATTTTTAGCGATGGCTCATCTGTTTTAGGGGCTGATAATAAGGCTGCAATTGCTGTTATTATAAACTTAATTAAAACTCTTAAAAATAGTGATATTAATCATCCTGATATATTTTTAGCTTTTGTGCCAGATGAAGAAATAGGGCTTTTAGGCTCAAAGCAGCTTAATTTAGATGATTTTAGGACAACTCATCCTTATACTATTGATTGTTGTGAGGTTGGGGAATTAATGTATGAGACATTTAATGCAGCAAGTGCAAAGCTTAATATAATAGGTGTATCAGCACACCCAATGAATGCTTATAAAATAATGCTAAATCCAACTTTATTAGCAAATGAGTTTATAAATCTTTTTGATAGATTGCAAACTCCTGAAAATACTAAAGATAAAGATGGATATATTTGGATAAATGAAATGCACTCAAATCAAAACGAAGCTAGTGTGTGTTTAAATATAAGAGACCACGATAAAACTAAGTTTGAAGAGAAAAAAGAATACATTAAAACTTGCGTTGATTTTATGCAAAATAAATATAAAAAAGCTAGTTTTAAACTAGAAATGAGCGATACTTATTACAATCTAAAAGATGCTTTAAATGATGATAATAAAGATAGTTTAGATAAATTATATAAAGCTTTTGAATTATCAAATATTAAAGCAAATACAATTGCTATGCGTGGTGGGACTGATGGAAGTGCGTTGAGTGTAAAGGGTCTTTTTACCCCGAATTTTTTCACAGGAGCACATAATTTTCATTCAAGATTTGAGTTTTTACCTGTTAAATCACTTGAAAAGTCTTATGAAGTAGCACTTAATTTAGTAAAAATATATTCAAACTAGGAATTTTAATTCCTAGTTTTAAATTCTTAAAAGCTATATCCTAAATTAACTCCGTATCTAATACCTTTAGCTATTACATCATTTGTATAACTTGCTTTAATTCCTGCATAAAAGCCGTCTAAATTGCGAGTGAATTTATAACCTAGCATAAGATTTGCTTCATAATTTAGTCTTTTTTGTTGCTCGTTAAATAATTTATCTCTTTTATTATCTAAATAAAATTTTGCAAAAGCACTAGCTTCAACAACTAATCCTTCATCAAAAATATTCATAGTGCTAGCTCCTAATTTGATTAAATTAGTATTAGCTACTAAATCTTTAGTATTAGTTTTGCTTTTGATTTTTTCATGACCTAAGCCACCTAAGACATTAAAGCCTGATTTAACTCCTACATTATTATTAAAAAATCCAATACCACCTAATACATTAACAGCAGTATAAGTGCTTGAAATTTTGCCACTTTCTATATTATTTTTATATTCTGAATCAAAGTCGTGAATGCTTAAATCTGCACCAAAAACAAAATCATTATCATAATTACTAAGTTTATAAGAATTTATAAAAATTCTTCCTTGATAAATACCATTATCGCTTAAATTAAGCCCGTAATCTTTAGCTTTTCCTACCATAAAATCAGCACCTACGAAGTTTTGTGCGTTTAGGCTAATTACACATATTAGTGTTGATAAAATTTTTTTCATATTATCTCCTTTTTAAAAAATGTTAATTCTATATTTGTATTTTTATATTTTAGTAATTTATAAATTATGACAATATATAGGCTTTTTGATATTAGAAATAAGTTGTCCGTTATTATTTTTAGGAATTGTTGTAAAACCTACATTATTTATTACAATACATATTGAGTTATTTTGGTCTATATTAGTTGATTTGCTTAGTCTAATAATATATGAATTAGCTTTTATTAGATTATAAGTTTTTGATTTATTAGCATATGAACTTGCAAATAATTCTCCTAATTCATTTACCATTATTCTGTGAGTTTTTTTGTATTTATTATTTAGATTATAAAATACATCAATTTTAGTTATTCCAAAGCTTTTTGTAAGATTTGTCCTTGTTGTAAGCAAATTATCATCTACGCTTATTCCTGCATATCTAGCTCCAATTAATTTTGTTTTATCAAATAAATCTTTTGCTAATTCATTTGCATCTGGATTTGATGAGCTAGAACCTATGCTATCACTAAAAATACTATATCCAAATTCTTGATGATTGCATTTGTATTTGTTATATGAAGTTTTTGTATTTGCTACACAATGAAAATATATTTGCCAATATGATTTATCGTAATTTGTCGTATAATCATATATATCGTAATTTAGTGCTAAATTACGAAGTATATAAATATCTTGAGATAAACTCCTAGCTGCTAGGATTAAAGAATTTGAATTGATTTTTGATATTGCTATACTTGAGAGTATTCCAGCAACAACTAAAACTAAAACTAATTCAATTAAAGTAAAGCCACGCTTATTTGCACGCAGCTTTGTCAATATGTACGAATCCAGAATATTTCTCTACATAAATACAAGCTATATCACTACCTTTTGAAATTTCTATTTTAAATCCACTTGGATTTTGATTAAAGTTTAAAGGCTCTCCTAATTCATTAAATATAATAGTATCCGTAGGTGTTAGACCGCTAGCAGGAGTTGTTGTTGGTGTAGTTGGGGTAAATGTTATATTGTATTTTTTAATTTTAAGAATAGCTGTTCTTGTAGCACAATTTTCATTGTTTTCAAAATCACATATTCTTTTATCAGGATTTAAAAAATCTTCGGCATATTTTGCTAAAACAGGCGTACTTCCTTTTGTGTTGTATTCGGTTTTACTAATTTTATAAATCTTATTAGAAGCTATTGTAAAGCGATAATATTTATTATGATAACCATTTGTTCCATCATAAGCGTCATCTCCTAACGCTAGAATTTTTGTATATCTAATATCGTTTGCAATACTTCTAGCAGCATCTATTAATTCACTTGTGTGTATTTTAGAAACAGCAACCGCACTAAGTATAGCACCAACAACCATAACAACTAATAATTCAATCATAGTAAAAGCTTTTTTCATACTTACATCCATTCTAAAACTTGAGCTAACTCATTAGCTACAAAGCATTTAATACCTTTAAAATTACTTTTATTTGGAATTATAGCATTTTTAAAACCTTGATTTTTTGCTTCATTAAGTCTAATATCAAGGCTGAAAACTTCGCAAATTCCACCATTTAAACTAAGCTCTCCAATAAATACACTCTCATTGCTTAAAACTCTATTTTTAAAGCTAGATATTATAGCAGCTGCAACTGCTAAATCAGCAGCAGTTTCGCTAACTTTTATCCCACCGCTAATATTTATAAATACATCATATCTTGCAAGTGGAATTTCTAATTTTCTCTCAAGCAAGGCTAAAATCATATCAAGTCTATTTCTATCAAATCCAGTTGCACTTCTTTTAGCATAAGCACTTTCGCATACTAAAGCTTGAACTTCAAGAGTAATTGCTCTGCTACCTTCTAAAATAATAGTTAAAGCACTTCCTGCGTGATTTTTACCTACAAATCTAGTTTTAATATTGTTTGCACTTATAAGTCCATTTTCGCTCATTTGCCAAATGCCTATTTCGCTAGTGCTTCCGAAACGATTTTTAAAGCCTCTTAAAATTCTTAATTCCTTACTAGCATCACCTTCAAAATAAAGCACCACATCAACCATATGTTCAAGCACTCTAGGTCCTGCAATTGAGCCTTCTTTAGTGATATGTCCTATTATAAATGTGCTAATATTATTGCTTTTGCTTAGTTTCATTAGCTCAAATGTAAGCTCTCTTACTTGAGTGATTGAACCAGCACATGAACTTATATTTTCTGAATAAATGGTTTGAATACTATCTATAATTAAGACTTCATAATTATTGCTTAAAACTTCATTTTTAATATTTTCAAAACATAATTCAGTTAATAAAAACAAATTATCTTCATTAGCATTTAATCTATTTGCACGAAGTTTTATTTGACTTTTACTCTCTTCAGCACTAACATAAAGGACTTTTTTGCCATTTTTTGCTAAATTTGCAGCGGTTTTTAAGAGTAAAGTTGATTTGCCAACGCCAGGAGAGCCACCTAGTAAAACTAATGAGCCTACAACAAGCCCGCCACCTAAAACCAAATCAAGCTCTTTATCATAAGTTGAAAATCTATCAACTTGCTCAATTAAAACTTCTTTAATACTAACTGCTTTATTTGAATTTGGTTTTATTTCGTTTTTTAATACTTCAATTTGAGTTTGATTTAATTCTAAATATGAATTAAATGCCCCACATTCAGGGCATTTGCCTAAAAATCTAATTTGCTGATTACCACAAGCTTGGCATTCATAAAGGCTTGATTTTTTCTTAGCCATTGTTAAAAATTCCGTCTAAAAGAACCTTTAAATATTCATTTGCTTTAAAAGGAGCAATATCATTTGCACCTTCTCCATATCCAAAATATAAAATTGGTAGCTCTAATTCTCTTGCAATTGCAAATAATGAACCACCCTTACTTGTTCCATCAAGTTTGGTAATAATTACTCCATCAAGCTTTACTAAATCATTAAAAACCTTTGCTTGATTAATACCACTATTTCCTTGAGTTGCATCTAGGACTAGAATTTTTCTATGTGGAGCGTTTTCATAAGCACGAGATGAAATTCTTATTATTTTTTCTAGTTCATTTGCTAGATTTTTTTTATTTTCTAATCTTCCTGCTGTATCAATAATAACATTATCATAACCTTTGCTAAGTGCTTTTGTAATGGTATCAAAAGCAACTGCACTTGGGTCATGCCCTTGTTTAGTGCTTACAATATCGCAATTATTTTTACTAGCCCAAAGTTCAAGCTGCATAATTGCACCTGCTCTAAAAGTATCACAAGCTCCTAGTAAAACTTTTTTGCCTTGATTTTTATAAAAATTACTTAATTTTCCTATGGTTGTAGTCTTTCCTACTCCATTTACACCTAATATCAATTCTACAAATGGTTTATCATTAGAATTTGAATTAGGATTTTCATACATAAAATATGAGCTCATTACTCTTTCTAAATCTGCTCTTTCAACTATATCTTTAGGTGGTAAGTAGTATAAAATCTCTTCTACTATTTCATAAGTAATATCAGCATTTACTAGCATTTCTTCTAATAAATCTTTACTTATTTTTTCGTTTTTTGGTTTTACTTGATTTATAGCTTCAAGTGTTTTTGCTAAGCCTTTTTTTAAAAAATCTAACATTATTTCATAACCTTTTGAATATCAATATCAAGCATTTCTTCATAAACTGCACCTAGATAGTTGTTTATGTTTTTACCATTTTGGTCGTATAAAGCAATATATGGAATGCCGTTAATTTCTCCTAAAACTTTTAAAAATGTGTAATTATTATCACCTGTAACAATATCATAGCTAATACCATTATCCTTAATAAATTTAGCTATTTCTTCATCGCTTTTATCTTCTAATAAAACACCAATAACTCTTAATCTATCTTTATATTTTAATGCTAAATCATTTAAGTGCGGAATTTCAGCTTTACAAGGTGGGCACCAAGTAGTAAAGAAATTAAATAATATAATTTTATCATTTGAAGTAAATTCTAAGTCTTTATTATCATTATTAATTCTTTTAATTTCAAAAATCTCATCGCTATTATAAAATTTTAAAGAGAATTTAATTAGTCTATTAAAATCAGGTTCTTTTTTAACTTCAACTTGAGTAATTTGTTCGCTTTCTTCTTCTTTTTTATCTTCTTTCTTATCAAAACAAGCGGTAAAAAACAATAAAGCAACGCTTAGCAATATAGCTTTCATTTTAATTCCTTATGTAATATGCTTATAAATTTTTTAGGTTAGATTATGGATAAAAAGTTAATAAGAGAAAAATTTCATAAAGAAAATTATAAATTTTGTAAAAATTACGGAAGTTTTAGAGCTATTTTAAAAATAATATCTAAAGTTAAAACAAATAAAAAATTAAATCTTTTAATTTATATTGCAAAAGATAAAGAAATAAATCTATATAAATACAAAAGATTTTTATGTAAAAAATTCAATATTTATATTCCAAAAATGCTTAGTGATAATAGTTTAGCTTTTAATAAATTAAGGTTTCCATTAAGTGAAGTTAAATTTAAAATAAAAGAAAGCTCAAGTAAGATTGAAAATATTAAAATTGATATTGCAATTATACCTGTTTTAGGAATTGATAAGGATTTTAGAAGAGTAGGTTTTGGCAAAGGATTTTACGATAGAACTTTTTCTAAAATTGATTATGATTTATTAATTATTTTTATTCAAAATATAAAATCCGTTACTAAAAACAAAATTTGTTTAAAATCGGATATTCAAGGCGATTTTTATATCGCAAATGGTAAAACAATAAAAAGAAAGAGAAGTTATGACATTAGTTGAAATTATATCGTTATTAGCGGTATTTATTCTAGGAGGAGCATTAGGAGTTTTAGTAGCCAAAAGAATACACGAAGCTCATTTTAAAATTCACGAAGAACAAGCAAAAGCAAAAGCAAAAGTGATTGAATATGAAGCTGAAAAAATACTAAGAAATGCTGATAAAGTTCTAGAAAATGCCAAAGCAAGTGAGGGTAAGATTGAGTTGAGTTATAAAAAATCTTATGATGAAAAGATTTTAGAACTTCAAAAAGAACACGATAAGAAAATTCTAGAAATTGAGAAAAAAGAGCAAATTCTAGCAATAAACGAACAAAAATTAGATGAATTCAAAGCAAGTATTGTAAAAAGCGAGCAAGCTGCAAATGAATTGATGGAAGAAGCAAATATGCTTAAAAAATCTTGCGAAGCAAAAATGCAAGAATTATTAAGCAGTATTGAAAATATAAGTGGTTTAACTCAAAGCGAAGCAAGAGAATTAGTAATAAATCAAGCTAAAGAAGATGCAAGAGATGAAATCGCTCATATCGTAAGAAAATGCGAAGAAGAAGCAAAATCTCAAGCAAAAGCAAAAGCAGGATATATCCTAGCACAAGCTACTACTAGATTTGCAGGTGAATATGCAAGTGAGAGATTAATTAGCGTAATAAATCTTAAAAGCGATGATTTAAAAGGAAGAATTATTGGTAAAGAAGGAAGAAATATAAAAACACTTGAAATGGTTTTAGGTGTTGATGTAATTATTGATGATACTCCAAACGCAATTATTATTAGCTCATTTAATGTTTTACGCCGTGCAATTGCTAAAAAAGTAATTGATTTGTTAATAGATGATGGAAGAATTCAGCCAGCTAGAATTGAAGAATTACACGAAAGAGTTTCAAAAGAATTTGAAGAAGAAATGTTTAACGAAGGTCAAAATATCATAATGGATTTAGGACTTACAAAAATGGCTCCTGAATTAGTAAAATTAATTGGCCGTTTAAAATATCGTGCAAGTTACGGACAAAACGCATTAGCACATAGCTTAGAAGTTGCACATTTAGCAGGAATTATCGCAGCTGAGTGTGGTGGCAATACAAGACTTGCAAGGCGTGCTGGAATTTTACATGATATTGGCAAGGCTTTAACTCACGAATATGAAGGTAGTCATGTTGATTTAGGTGCTATGGTTTGTGAAAGGCACAAAGAGCATCCTGTGGTATTAAACGCTATTTTTGCTCACCATGGGCATGAAGATGCTTTAAGTATTGAAGCTGCTGCAGTTTGCACGGCTGATGTTTTAAGTGCGGCAAGACCAGGTGCTAGAAGAGAAGTTTTAGAAGCGTTTTTAAAGCGTGTTAGTGAGCTTGAAGCTATTGCAAAACAACATTCTCAAGTTAAAAAAGCTTATGCAATTAATGCTGGTCGTGAAATTAGAGTTATTGTAAATGCTAAGCTAATTAATGATGATGAAAGTGTTCTTTTAGCTAAAGAAATAGCTAGTGAAATAACAAGCAGCTTACAATTTCCAGGAGAAATTAAAGTAAATGTTATCCGTGAAACTAGAGCTGTGGAGCTAGCGAAATAATGCAAGAATTTATAGAAAAATTTGTAGAATACGGATATATTTTAGTATTTTTATACTCTTTAGGCGGCGGTATGTTAGCACTGCTTGCCTTAGGAGTGTTTGCAAGTGCTTATAATGTAAATCCTTATATTAGTATTTTAGTAGCTTTTGTGGGTAATTTTTTAGGCTCATCGGCTTTATTTTATTTTACTAGAGCTAGTAAAAAAGACTTTCAAAAATATCTTGTAAAGCATAAAAGAAAATTAGCTCTTTTAGTAGTTTTATTTAGAAAAAATGGCTTTATTTTTACTTTAGTTTGTAAGTTTGTTTATGGGCTTAAAACCTTAGGTCCAATAGCAGCTGAGATTTCAAAATTAAGCTTTTTTAGATTTAGCATTTATAATCTAATTTCTTGTTTTATTTGGGCTATTGTGGTGTTTTATGCTGCGTTTTATTTAGGAGATAGCTTGGCTAAAACTTTTGATGAATATTCATCTTATATGCCAATTATTTTACTTGTTTTATTGATTGTAATTTTTACATATTTAAAAATAAAAGCGAAAAAATGAAGAGCAAAAAATTATTAAATATTAGATTTTTTTTAAGAAAGATAATTCATTTTAAAAATCATAAATTCCTAAATCAAATTCTACTAGATTATCCGAAATTATCTAATAAATTTAGCGAGAATTTAAAATATCACAATGATATGTTATGCAAAAAATACGGGGCTACTAATTTTACTTTTGAATATTCAAATGAATGTTTTAAAAGGGATTTAGAAATTATTACAAATAGATTTTCGGATATTTTAAGTAATGATGAGATTATTTTTAATGAATTTGATTTAAAAATTACGCTTAGCTCAAATCCTAAAGTAATTAGCGAAGGACTTTTTACAATTCATTTGCATTATAAAAATGAGCTTTTATATTCTTTAAGTTTTGTTTTATTAAATGATGCTTTGTTAATAACAGCTTTGCAAGGTAGTTTAAATACTAAAGATGAGATAAAAGAATTTACTAAAGTTTATTTTGGTTTAAGACCGCTTAATTTTATTATATTTTTTGCTTTTATTTTTGCTGAGTTTTTAGGTATAAATAAAGTTTGCGGAGTAAAGGATAGATTTTTAGTATCAAGATTTAAACGCAATAGAAAAAGAGATGGAAGAGTATTTGTAATACCAAATTATGATGAAATATGGCAAGAAAATACAAAAATTATTAAAGAAGAAAAATCATTTTATGTATTAGAATATTTGCAAAAAGATTTAGAAGAAATACCATCAAAAAAACGCTCAATGTATAAAAAAAGATTTGAGTTCTTAAAAACGATTAAATTGTAAGCAATAATTATTCCTAACTAGCTAAAATGCTCTTTATGAGAGTAGATAAATTTTTAAATGCAGTAAATATCACAAAACGCCGTTCAATTTCACTTGATATGTGTAAAAACGGCGTAATTTGTATAAATGGAAATGTTGTTAAACCTAGTAAAGAAGTAAAAGTTGGCGATATTATAAGTCTAAATCTTTTAAACGAGCAAATTAGATTTAAGGTATTAGCTTTACCTACAACCAAAAATGTAGCTAAAGCAAAATCAAATGAATATGTGGAAAAACTAGATGATAATCAAAGCTAATTTAGATAATTTAGATTTAGTGGTAAATGAGTTTGGTGATAATGGGATTTATTTATTACAAGGTGATTTAGCTAGTGGAAAGACTACTTTAGTAAATAAAATAGCAAATAAAAAATTAAATCAAAAAGCAATTTCTCCAACTTTTAGTGTATTAAATACTTATAAAAACGATACTAATACGATTTATCATTATGATATTTATCAAAAAGGAACAAAAGCTTTTATAGAAAATGGTCTTTTTGAGAATTTGTTTAACGATGGTCTTCATTTAATTGAATGGGCTGATGATGATTTTATAAAAATATTAGAGCAATTTGCACTTGAATACAAGATTGTAAAAATTAGCACTAATAATGAAGGTAGGCTTTATGAGTTTAGTTAATTTAAAAGCGTGTGGTCTAAAAAAAAGTATAAAAAATATAGAAATTATAAAAAATGTAGATATTAGTATGGATAATTCTCAAATAGTAGGATTATTTGGAAGTAATGGTGCAGGAAAAACTACTACATTTTATATGATTTGCGGACTTGTTAGCCCTAGTGCTGGGGATATTTTTTTAGATGATTTAAATATTACTAACGAGCCACTTCATAAACGCGCAATTCTAGGCATTGGTTATTTACCACAAGATTCAAGTGTTTTAAAAGATTTAAGTGTTTGGGAAAATATGCAAATTGCAGCAGAACTTAAAGGGCTTAAAAATATAGATGAATTAATAGAAGAAAAATTAAATCTTTTAAAGATTTATGATAGAAAAGACCGCCTTGCAAAAAGTCTTAGTGGTGGGGAGCGTCGTAGATTAGAAATAGCTAGAGCTTTAGTTTTAGAGCCTAAGTTTTTATTACTTGATGAGCCTTTTGCTGGGGTTGATCCAAAAAGTATTAATGATGTTCAAAGCATTATTAAGGATTTAAAAGATTTAAATATAGGCGTATTAATTACTGACCATAATGTCCGTGAAACCCTTAGAATTTGTGATAAAGCTTATGTTTTAGATAGCGGCAGTATTTTAGCTAGTGGAAGTGCTAAAGAAATTGCAAATAATGAAATAGTAAAAAGCAAATATTTAGGTAAAAACTTTTCTTTATAATGTTAAAAGTCCGTCAGCAAGTAAGCCAAAAGCCAAAATTATCTCAAACCCTTAGAAGCTGGTTGCCACTGCTTCAAGCTAGTAGTGATGATTTAGAAGATGAAGTAAATAATCTAGCAAAAGATAATCCTTGCATAAAAATTAGCTCAAAAAAAGAAATAAATGATAAAAAATCTAACAAAAGTATAAGACAATTATATTCTAAAGGCGGTGGTTTGATTGAAGAATTAAATATCGCTAAAAAAAGCATATATGATGATTTAGAATTACAGCTTAATAAGACTTTATTTCCTACTCAAAAATCTCAAGAAATTGCAAGAATTATTATAAGTTGCCTTGATGAGAATGGATATTTTGTATATGATGAAAATATTTGTTTAGGATATTTATTAGAAGATATAGAAAAAGTTAGAAAGAGATTTTGCTACCTTGAGCCTTTAGGAGTTGGTGCTATTAATTATATTGAAGCTTTAGAGTTTTGCTTATTGAATGCGAATTTAGAAAATGAATTATTTTTATTATGTAAAAAGCTTATAAATGATTTGGATAATTTATCAAAATATACTAAAAATCCTTTATATAAAGACGCAATAAGAATTATAAAAAGCTTTAATCTACCGCCTTTTATTGATGATTTAGAAGATAGTAAAGAGATTATTCCTGATATTTATATTTTAAATGAGAATGGAAAATTAGAAATAATTATCAATGATGATTATTATCCGCAGATTGAAATTCAAGACTATAAAGAGTTAAAAGAACAAGTAAAAAATGCTAAAAATTTAGTAGATGCTTTAGAAATGAGAAAGGCGACTTTAAAAAAACTTGCCTTAATGATAGTTGAATATCAATATGATTATTTTTTAGGTGGAGATATTAAGCCATTAAAAATGCAGGATTTAGCAACTGAACTTGATAGAAATACTAGCACAATTAGCCGTGCAATAGCTAATAAATACATTAGCTCAAATCGTGGGATAATAGCTATTAAAGACTTTTTTGCAGCAGAATTAAACGATGGCACAAGTAATAAAACCATAAAGGAATTTGTAAGTGAATTAATCAAAAATGAAAATCACTTAAAACCTTTAAGCGATCAATTAATTTTAGAAAAAATAGAAAAAGAATTTAATGTAAAAATAGTAAGAAGAACTATCACAAAATATAGAAAATTACTAGATATTCCAAGCTCAAGCGAGAGAAAAAAATTATATTCATTAAGGTAGAAAAATGACTTATTTAGAACTAAAAGAAAAATATAAAGATATAAGAATTATAGCGGTTAGCAAATACACAACAGATGAGAAAATAATGGCTTTACATAAATTAGGACAAATTGAATTTGGCGAAAACAAAGTGCAGGATTTAGCTAGAAAAAAAGCTGAATTATCAAGTGATATTAACTGGCATTTCATAGGAAATTTGCAAAAAAACAAAGCTAATTTACTTATAAAAACAAAGCCTGTTATGTGGCAAAGTTGCATTAATTTAGACCTTGCAAAATATGTTGATGCTAGACTTGATTATGAGTTAGATACATTGCTTGAGATAAATGTGGCTAACGAAGATAGCAAGGCTGGTATTAATCCAAGTAAAGCGATTGATGAGTATTTAGCGATTAAACAAAATTGTAAATTCATAAAGCCTGTAGGGGTTATGTGTATAGGTGCTATGAGCGATGATATTAAGCAAATTATTAAGAGTTTTGATTTGTGTTATAAGATTTATGATGAGCTTAAAAAAGATGGAGCTAAGATTTGCTCTATGGGTATGAGTAGTGATTATGAAATAGCTATTAAAAGTGGAGCAAATATGATACGCTTAGGCAGCGTGCTATTTAATTAATGAAATAAATTTTCATTTTATAAGATAAGTTTTTATAGTTTTAGTTATCTTAATTTTTATATAAAATATTATTAAATAATAAGAGCTATTTCAAGATATTATTTTTTTAGTTTTATATAAAGTATTGATTTTAAATTCCAAAATCTTTAATATCGTAAATATTGTTTATTACAAATACAAAATAAAATATATAAAAGCTCTAAAATATCTTTATATTTAAAATATTGAAATTAACAATATAATACTAATTTGCTTTTTATTTTAAAGTATTATCTCCTATTTTAAATTCTTAAAATGTATTGAATTTAAAATAGGAATTGAGTTTATATTTTTAACTCCCATTCATAAGCACTTTTGCAAATTAATTCAAGGTTGTCGTTACTATATTTCCAGTCTGTTAAAGAAGTTATTTTTTTATTAGATGCTACAAGTGAGCTAGGATCTCCTGTGCGTCTATCTGCCATTTCTACTTTAAAATCATTACCACTGATTTTTTTCATAATATCAATTACTTCTTTTACGCTAGTTCCTTTTGAGTACCCAACATTAAAGGCTTGACTTGTTTTTTGGTTTTTTAAATATTTTAATGCTTCAATATGTGCGATAGCCAAGTCATCAACGTGTATATAATCTCTTACGCAAGTTCCATCAGGGGTATTATAATCATTACCATATAAATACATTTTATCTCTTTTATTAGCAGCACATTCAGCAGCTATTTTTATAAGTAAGCTAGATTTACTAAATTGACCTAAAGGTGCAATTAGGCTTGCCCCTGCAACATTAAAGTATCTTAATGCTATGAAATTAAATTCTTTCTTAGCATTTGATAAATCATTTAATATATATTCGCCTATTAGTTTTGTTAAACCATAAGGATTTATAGGATTTTTTGGAGTATCTTCTGTGATTAATTCATTAGTTTTTGGTTCTCCATAAGTTGCAGCAGAACTTGAGAAAATAAAATTATTAATATCGTATTTTTCACAAATTTTTAATAAATTAATCATATTTGATACATTATTATCATGATATTTTAATGGATTTTGTGTGCTTTCAAATACGCTAGTATTAGCTGCAAAATGCACTACACAATCTATTTTATTATTGGTTACTATTTGTTCTAATAGTTCTAAATTTCCAAAATTTCCTTCGTAGAATTTAAAATTATCAAATTTATTTAACACTTCTAAAGCCCTTGCATTTCCAGTGCTAATATTATCAATACCTATAACTTTATAATTATTCTTTAAAAAATGATAACTTGTAATTGAGCCAATATAACCTGCTGCACCTGTAATTAAAATCATTCTTCGTTCCTTTCTAAATGTATTATTTCATCAAGCACGACTGTTGCGTATGAGCCTTTTTGTAGGCTAAATTCAAGGCTAAGTTGTGCTAATTCTTCATTATAGTTAATTTTTTCATCATTTGTGTAAGTCCATAAATATCTTCTTGAACCATTTTGAGTTTTTAATAAATCAAAATAATCTTTATATATGCTATTTTCAATTTCACCTAAAAAACCTTCATTTAATTTAGGTTTATTTCCTAGTATCAATCCAGAAGGGCTAATATCTCTTGCTAAAAATCTTTTTAAACCATCTTCTAAATTCTCATTAAATACCTTGCCGTAAGGATAATGCTCATATATTTCATTATCAAATAATTTAAAAAATTGCTCTTGTTTTTTTAGATTTTCAACTAAAGTTTTATCTTTATAAAGTGCTAATAATTCTTGTTTAGAAAAATCATTGCTAAATCTTGAAATTTCTATTCTTTTTGATAAATATGTGTTGAATAATTCGCTTTGAAATGCAGAAATTAAAAAGTTATTTAATTTATTATTTTTAAATTTTAATTCGTTTTTTAATATTTCTAAGCCTGTTTTTGCATTATCATTATCTTTGCCAAAACGCTGATAGCCATAATAATTAGGAAAGCCATTTTCTTTAATATTTGTAAAAATTTGCTCAATCTTTAAGGCGTCAATTTTATTAACTTTTTTTAATCTTATAAAAAATGAATTACCTTTTAAATGTCCGATTTTTAATTTATTATTGTGTAAAAAAGTATCAATAATTTTACATTTTTCGTGAGAAAATTTAGCTAATTCTTTCTCGTATTTTTTAGGCATTGAAATGTATTGAAATGTAAGTCCTTGCTTGTCTTTAAGACCTGCGTAACCAAAATCTTTTGCTTTAATTCCTGTTGCTGCACTTAAATCTTTTAAAAGTTCATTTGTGCTTAAATCTTTCTTTTGTATATGTAAAATCAAATGCTCTCCAGAGCCACTAAATTCGTATAATGGTATTTCACGCACTACGAAATCGCTAGAATTTTTTGAAAAATAAACATTGATTTTTGAATGAGTGTTTGCTCTTAAATACATATTAAATCCTTTTAATAATTTATAACATTTTTTTGATATAAATTAGTAAAAAAGGAATTTTGTTATGAGAAGTTTTATTTTAAGAGTATTTAGATTTGATGCTAGTAGAGATTATGAGTTTTACTATAAGCCATATGAGATTAATTTAAAAGACATTAACGATAGTTCTACACTTTACGATGTTTTAGGATTGGTAAAACAACAAGATAGATATTTTAATATGCCAGATTGTAATGAATTTGTAAGGATTGAAAATAAAGTTTTATCACTTAATACAAACATAAATGAACTTATTAAAAAATTTGGAAATGATTTTTGTGTAAGTGCAATTGATTTAAAAAGGGCAAAGCTTGATTTAATGTGTGATGATAGTGATTTTATAAAAGTTTTTGATTATTTTAAAAATATTTGCAATGCAGATGATTATAAAGATTATTTAACTTATAAATTTTTATATTATGCAAGTGATATTCGTGAATATAATGATGAATTTTTAGGTGATAGTGCGTTTGTGTTTGCAAATAAATTATTAGAAAAATATCCTAATAAAAGAAAAGATATTTTAGATATTGTTTTTGATAAGGAAAAAGGAATTGAGTATAGTGTAAGTTTAAAACCATTTTTATATAGTGATTATGAAAAATATGAAGAAATTAAAAATTCTTTAAAACATCAAAAGGAGATTAGATGATAACTTTAATAAATGATGATTTTAATTTTTCTAATTTATTAAAAGGTGATTATAGAAAAACCTATGTAAAAACACCTAGTTTTATGAGTGAATATAAAGCAGATGAATATAAAAAAGAATTTGATTCTTGTTTAGGAGAGATGAATTTAATCTGCGATACTAGTATTTTAGATTATGCAAAGAAAAATTATAAAAACGCTTCTTGTGTTATTCAAGATTTACAAAATATAGAAATTAAAAACGATTTTAATGGTTTTAATGTAGCTGTTTATCGTGGTTTTACCATTGATTTGTTTTTACATTTTTTAAAAAAGACTAAGGCAAAATTAATAAATTATGAAACTCAAGAATTTGAAAATGGTTTTAGATTTTTAGAATTTGATAAGCAAATAGCTTATAAAAAAGCAGCTAAGATAGTTTTAGATGCTTATGATAGCGGTGCTGATTTTTTAGTAGTTGGCGATAGTTTAAGCTTTAAAATGTTTGATACTTTAAGTGGCGAATTACAAAAAGTATCTAATAGAGATTTTAGTGATTTTTATATTTTACATATGGCTGAGTTCATAGCTTTAGCTAATGGTAATATTCCAGCTAGTCTTAAAGAACATAAATTAAAGGTTAGTTTGGTATGAAAATAGCCATTGCGTGCAAAGATATTTTATTAGAAAAGACTTTAATATTATTTTTACAAGATTATTTAGCAAATAAAAAAGATTGCGATTTTTTAATCACTGATGAAAAATTAATGCACGCAAAAAAACCACAATTTATAATAGGTTTTAATAATGCACATTTAAAATTGCCTTTTAGTAAAGAGCAATTAATTGATGCTTTATATGAGTTTTCAAGCACAATAAATCAAGATAATAATAAGGTTTTAAGTTTTGAAGAAAAACTTGATAAATTACTTAATAAATTTAAATACGATTTACTTCAATTAATGTATGAAAAATAATGTTTTAAGAGTTCAGAGCGGTTTTTTAAAAGGTAAAATTTTAGAAAATCCATCAAAAGATACTACAAGAGCTACAAAAAGTATAGTTAAGTCTTGTGTTTTTAATGTTTTAAGAGATGAATTAAGGGAATATGTTTTTATAGAAGCATTTGGCGGTAGTGCTAGTATGGCGATTGAGGCTATTAGTAATTATGCAAAAAAGGCATTTGCTATTGAGATTGATAAATTAGCGTATAAAAGTGCTTTAAAAAATACAAAAGATTTAAATATAGAAGTTTTAAATGACGATACTTTTAAAGCTTTACCTAATATTATTGCCAAATTACAAAATGAAAAAACTATTCTTTATTTAGACCCGCCATTTGATATTAGAGATGGTTTTAGCGATGTATATTTGAAAATCAAGAATTTATATGAGAATTTAGATTGTGATATTGTCATTATAGAGCATTCTAGCAAGGTTGAATTTGCATCTTTAAAATATACCTTATTTAAGGTAAAAAAATTCGGCAACACAACTCTTAGTTTTTTTACTAGGTCTTAATTTATTTACTTTAGCTTAATAGAATATAGAGCATAATTTTTTTAGTAGGGATACGCAAGCCGAAAGGAAAATTATATATATTTTTATTAGGAGATTTTATGAAAAAGTTTTTATTAGTTTTACTTGCTTTTTCTAGTGTTGCTTTTGCTGCAGAAACTGAAATCGGTAGCGAGTTATTAAAAGCTTGTTCTGTTTTAGCTGCTGGTATTGGCTTAGGTGTTGCTGCACTTGGTGGTGCTATTGGTATGGGTCATGCTGCTGCTGCGACTATTGCAGGAACTGCTAGAAACCCTAGTTTAGGTGGTAAATTATCAACAACTATGTTTATTGCTATTGCGTTAATTGAAGCACAAGTAATTTATGCTCTAGTTATTGGATTAGTATTATTATACGCTAACCCATTTTTAGGATAATTTTAGGCTACTTTTGTAGCCTTTTTTGCGTTTATGGTGGAATTGGTAGACACGCTATCTTGAGGGGGTAGTGCCAACAGGTGTGCGAGTTCAAGTCTCGCTAAACGCACCATGAAAAATAATATTATAAAAGGATTTTGAAGTGAAATTATTAGTAGTAGATGATAGCTCTACAATGAGAAGAATTATTAAAAATACTTTACAAAGATTAGGTCATGAGGATGTTTTAGAAGCTGAACATGGCGTGGAAGCTTGGGGATTGTTATGTGCAAATAGCGATATTGATGTTTTAATAACAGATTGGAATATGCCTGAAATGAATGGTCTTGAACTTGTTAAAAAAGTAAGAGCTGAAGCTAAATATGCAGATATGCCAATCATCATGGTAACTACTGAAGGTGGTAAAGCAGAAGTTATTACAGCATTAAAAGCTGGTGTTAATAACTATATAGTAAAACCTTTTACTCCACAAGTATTAAAAGAAAAATTAGAAGATGTTTTAGGATAATTATGCGTAATACTTATCAAGAATTAGTTATTAAAACAAATAATTTGGAGTTTATTAGTGATTTTGTATTTGCGTTTGATATTGATGCAATTGAAGAAAAAAATGATGAATTAATTGTAAGAAGTGATAATAATCTTGATGATTTAGTTTTTGCGTTAGGCGAGTTAAAACAAAAACTTAATGATGCTAATTTAAATATTAATCTTACTTATGAACTTTGTGAAAAAGAGAATAAGGATTGGATTAATGAATATAAGAAAAATATAAAGCCAATTTTAATAGATAATATATATATACATACTACTTGGCAAGAGCCTAAAGCAGGCTATGTAAATCTAAAAATAGACCCAGCTTTAGCTTTTGGCTCAGGTCATCATGAAAGCACAAATTCTTGTGTTGAATTTTTGCAAAAATATTATAAAGGTTGCAAAACAGGTCTTGATGTAGGATGTGGTAGTGGAATTTTATCTTTAGTTATGGCTAATTATGGCATTAGTGTTGATTCTTGTGATACTGATGAATTAGCAATTATGAGTACTAAAAATAATTTTGAGTTAAATAATCTTAAAATTAATAACATTTGGCAAGGTTCTTGCGATAAAGCCAAAAAGAAATATGATTTAGTAGTAGCAAATATAATTGCCGATGTGATATTAATTATTAAAAATGATTTGATAAAAAGTCTTAATGAGAACGGAGTTTTAATTCTTTCTGGTATTTTAAATACTTATTCTGAAAGGATTAAAAGTCAATTTTCTTCACTAACTTTAGTTGATGAGAAAATAAAAGGAGATTGGCTAACTTTAGTTTATAAGGTGAAAAATGAATAATAATGAAAATAAGAATTCTAATAAAAATCCAATAGTTATATTTTTAATTTTTTCACTATTGGTATTTGGTGGGTTTTCTTTATTTTTTGAAGAAGGTGGAATAGCTGATAATGGAAATAAAATAAGTTATTCTGACTTTAAGAAAAAAATAGAGACAGGTGAAATAACAAAAGTTCAAATAGGACAAACTCAAATAAAAGGTAGCGGGCTTAACTCTAGTTATACTGCAAACTTAGTAAGAGATTCAAATCTTACTACTTTACTTGATAGTAAAAATGTAAATTACACATCTTATTCTGAAAATAACTTTTTATCTAATTTATTATTTACTTGGATAATTCCAATTTTTATATTTTTTGCTATTTGGGGATTTATTACAAACAGAATGCAAAAGAAAATGGGTGGCGGAATTTTAGGAATTGGAAACTCAAAAAAATTAGTAAATTCTGAAAAACCAAAAGTAAAATTTGATGATGTAGCAGGTGTTGAAGAAGCAAAAGAAGAAGTAAAAGAAATAGTAGATTTTTTAAAATATCCAGAAAGATATATTAAATTAGGTGCTAAAATTCCAAAAGGTTTATTATTAGTTGGACCTCCAGGCACAGGTAAAACTCTTTTAGCAAAAGCAGTTGCAGGTGAAGCTGATGTTCCATTTTTTAGTGTTTCGGGTTCAAGTTTTATAGAAATGTTTGTAGGTGTTGGCGCTAGTCGTGTTAGAGATTTATTTGAAAACGCTAAAAAAGAAGCTCCGGCAATTATTTTTATAGATGAAATTGATGCTATTGGTAAATCTCGTGCAGCAGGTTCACATATGGGCGGGCACGATGAAAGGGAACAAACTTTAAATCAGCTTTTAGCTGAAATGGATGGGTTTGGTTCAGAAAGCCCTGTAATTGTATTAGCAGCTACAAATAGACCTGAAGTGCTAGATGCAGCATTACTTAGACCGGGTCGTTTTGATAGACAAGTTTTGGTTGATAAGCCAGATTTTAAAGGAAGATGTGATATTTTAAGCGTTCATATGAAAGATGTAAAAATTGCTAAAGAAGTTAAAGTTGAAGATATTGCAAGACTTACGGCAGGACTTGCTGGGGCTGATTTGGCAAATATAATAAATGAAGCTGCATTACTTGCAGGAAGAAATAATAAAAAAGAAGTAGAGCAAGGCGATTTAACTGAAGCAGTTGAAAGAGCTATTGCAGGACTTGAGAAAAAATCAAGAAGAATAAGTGATAAAGAGAAAAAAATTGTAACATATCACGAATGTGGACATGCTTTAATAGCAGAGACAACAAAAGGTGCTAAAAAAGTTACAAAAGTTTCTGTTATTCCTAGAGGTTTAGCAGCTCTTGGTTATACTTTAAATACTCCTGAAGAAAATAAATTCTTAATGCAAAGACACGAGTTGATTGCAGAAGTTGATGTTCTTTTAGGTGGTCGTGCAGCTGAGCATGTATTTATTAAAGAGATTTCAACAGGTGCTAGTAATGATTTAGAAAGAGCAACCGATATTATAAAAGCAATGGTTTCTATGTATGGTATGAGTGATATTGCTGGACTTATGGTTTTAGAAAAACAAAGAAATCAATTCTTAGGTGGTGGTCAAACTATCAAGGATTATTCAGATGATATGGCTCATAAATTAGATGAATATGTTAAAAACTTACTTGATGAGAGATTTAAATCTGTTGTTGCTACTTTAGAACAATATAGTGGAGCAATTGAAACAATGGTTGAAAAACTTTATGAAAAAGAAGTAATAGAAGGTAGTGAAGTAAGAGAAATAATTAAAAATTATGAAATAGAAAATAATTTTGAAACTAGATTAAGTGAGATAGAAAAATGAATTTAATAGCAAATTGTGGAAAAAAGATAATATTAATTGCTTGGATAATATTTATATTATTTACTTTAATATTTTCTTTTTCTTGTTTGTTATTTTTAATTTTAGTATTACTACATTTATTTTATAAAAGGGTTGAGAGAGAAATCACTGATTATGATAATAATACTATAGTAAGTCCAATTGATGCAAAGGTAGTTGGAATATATGTTGATGAAGATAATAAAAATATAGTATTAACTTTAGAAAAAAATTATTTTAGCTTATTTTTAAATTCTTCAGAAGTTAGAAGTGTGATAAAGTCTGAAGATATTTATAAAAAGCAATTTAATGGTTTAAAATATAATGATAATTTTTATTCTAATGCTACTGAAATAGTATTCAATAAAGATATTTCATTAATTTTAAAACCTGCTAGGTATTGTGTAAATTCTTTTTATGACATAAAAAAAGCTTTTAAAGGTCAAAGAATTGGATTTTTTTCAACAGGATTAGTTGATATAAAATTACCATATAATTGCACTTTATTAGTTGGAATGCACGATAAAATCTTAGCTAATGCAGATATTGCAAAGATTGGAGAATAAAATGGAAAAAAATTCTCATAAATTAGCTTATATTTTACCTAATTTATTTACAGCAGCATCTATATTTTTAGGCGTTTTAAGTATTTTAGCGTCTATTAAAGGCGATTATGATAAAGCTATGATTTTAATTATAGTAAGTTTGATTTGTGATGGCCTTGATGGTCGTGTGGCAAGACTTACAAATACAGCTTCAAAATTTGGAGTAGAATTTGATAGTTTAGCTGATATTATTGCTTTTGGAGTTGCACCTGCAGTACTATTTTATTTTAATTTAGGTCAAGAGTATGGAAGACTTGGTTCTCTTGCTATGGCTGTTTTTATAATATTTGGTGCAATTCGCTTAGCTAGATTTAATGTTACAACAGGCACATATGACCCAAGAGTTTTTATAGGTCTTCCAATTCCAACAGCTGCGGTTGTTTTAGGTATTTGGGTTGTGTTTTATAAACACCATTTTGATAATAATTCATTTATAGAAATTTTTATTATATTTCTTACATTTTTATTATCATTTTTGATGGTGAGCAATGTAAGGTATCCAAGTTTTAAAAAAATAGAATTTCAAAAAGCAAATATTTTAAAAGCTTTAGTAATTTTAATTTTTATTTGTTCTCTTATATATTTACGCCCTTTAGAAATTTTTACCTTAATAATGAGTGCTTATGTTATTTATGGTTTATCAAGAGCAATTTATAATTTATATATAAAAAAGATTAAAAAAGTAGGATAAATATGTTGGATAATAGTAGCGTAGCAGTATTTATAGATGCAGAAAACATACCTGCTAAATATGCTAGAGAAATATTTGACTACGCTTCTAATTATGGAAATGTTATTATTAAAAGAATATATGCTGATTGGAGTAAAGAAAATATTCAAAATTGGCGTGAAAAAATATTTGATTATGGCATTATTGCAATGCAGCAATTTTCTACTTCATCGGGTAAAAACTCATCTGATATGTATCTTACAACCGAAGCTTTAAGCATATTTTATGAAAAACAAATAGATGTTTTTGTTATAGTTTCAGGTGATAGTGATTATACGAGTTTGGCTCAAAAATTAAGAGAAAACAAAAAATTAGTAATTGGAATAGGGACTAATAAATCTTTAAAATCATATGTAAATTCATTTAATGAGTTTTTTTATTTGGATAATGAAAAAGTTAAAAGTAGTGATAAAGACAGATTAAAAGCAATTCCAAAAGAACAATTAAAAGAATTAGAGCAAATAATAGATAATTTAATTGATGAAAAAACTAGAGCAGAATATGCAGTAATAAATACATATATGCAGAAAAAATATTCTGATTTTCACGCTAAAAATTATGGTTTTAGTAGTTTTAGACAATTAATTGAGAATTTTATTTTAAAACATAAGGAATATCAAGAAAAAGTATCTGATGATAGATGTACTTATTATCTTGTGAAAAATTCTACACTCCTTCGCCCAAACAAGGGCGATATAGACTAAAAATTTATTAATAATACATATACTAACAATACATTAAATTAAAGGAAAGAAAAAATGAGTGAAAGAATTATAATATTTGATACAACTTTAAGAGATGGTGAGCAAAGTCCAGGTGCTTCAATGAATACAGAAGAAAAAATCCAAATAGCTTTAGCGCTTGAGCGTTTGGGTGTTGATGTTATGGAAGTAGGGTTTGCAGCATCTAGTCCAGGAGATTACGAAGCGATTAATAAAATTGCACAAATTATTAAAAACTCAAGCGTTTGTTCTCTTGCAAGATGTGTAGAAAACGACATTATTCAAGCAGGTAAAGCGCTTGAGCCAGCAGCTAAAAAACGCATTCATACTTTTATTGCGACAAGTCCAATTCATATGGAATACAAGCTTAAAAAAACTCCAGCAGAAGTTTTAGCAACTGCAGTTAAGAATGTAAAATTAGCTAAGAGTTTATGTGATGATGTTGAGTTTTCTTGTGAAGACGCTTTAAGAAGTGATGTAAATTTTTTAAAAGAAATGGCTGATGCAGTTTATGAAGCAGGTGCAAGGACATTTAATATCCCTGATACGGTTGGATATAGATTACCTGATGAGATTTATAAGGTATTTAAAGAAATTAGCGATTATACAAAAGGAAGACTTATAGTATCAGCACACAATCACAATGATTTAGGTTTAGCTACTGCAAATACACTTGCTGCTATTAAAGGTGGTGCTAGACAAATTGAAGTTACTCTAAATGGCTTAGGTGAGCGTGCAGGAAATGCTGCTTTAGAAGAAGTTGTGATGGCTTTAAAGGTTAGAGCTGATGAATTAGGCGAGTTTTATACCACAATTAATCATAAAGAAATTTATCCATCAAGTAGATTATTATCAAACATAATCGGTGTAAATCCACAACCAAATAAAGCAATAGTAGGTAAAAATGCCTTTTCTCACGAAAGTGGAATTCATCAAGATGGCGTGTTAAAACACCCTGAAACTTATGAGATTATGAAAGCTAGTGATATAGGCTTAGTTCAAGATAATTTAGTTTTAGGAAAACATAGTGGAAGAGCAGCGTTTAATGATAAATTAAAATCTCTTGGCTTTACATTAGATACTGATGAGTTAAATCGTGCATTTGCAGAGTTTAAAGACCTTTGCGATAAGAAAAAAGAAGTATTTGATGAGGATTTAATAGCAATAGTGGCTGCTGATAAGATTAAAATAGAAGAGAAATTTAAGCTTATAAATCTTCAAGTAAGCGATTGTTCATCAGCACTTGCGACTGCTGCTGTTACTATGGAGTGCGATGGAGAAATATTTAGCGAAGCAGCTATTGGAGATGGTGTAATTGATGCGGTATTTAAAGTAATTGATAGAGCTAGTAAGGTAAATGGTAGCTTGCTTGATTATAAGGTTGATGCAGTTAGTAAAGGTAAAGATGCTTTAGCTCAAGTTAGTGTAAAAGTTAGCTTTGAAGGTCAGCGTGCAATCATTGGTCACGGGCTTGACCTTGATACCATGAAAGCTAGTGCTAAGGCATATTTAGGTGCATTAAATAGCTATATTTCAATGAATAAATGATGAAAAAAGTTATAGAATTTGTAACGGAATTTAATAAGTTTGCTAAGGATAATTCCTTAGCACTTATAGAATTAGAACAAGCAAATTTCATAGCTAGTGCAAAAGACACTCTAAATCTTAGTAATATTGTAAAAAATATTATTTCTATTAAATTTTATAACCTTTATAAAGGAATAATTTTTTCTGATTTAGATTTATTTGTAGATAGAATACAAATATCACAATTTAGCCTAATTGATAAAAAACATATGTTGCTTTTATTAATAGCTAGTAGAAGTGAAAAATACGCTCAAACTCTAACCAGCAGTTTAAGAGAAGATGAAAGAAAATTTCTTAATACTTATCTTAAAAAAACTAAGGAATTTGTAAATTATGTATTGGATAAAAACAATAAAGACGAAATAGCTTTATTTTTATATGATTTAAATTCTTTTAGAAAATACTTAAAAAAAGATGAATTTTTAATGCCTACGAAAATTTCTAATGCTTTTAATTGGGTTAAAAAAATTGATGATAAAAATATTTTAGATGAATTAGAAAATAGTAAAAAATCATTATTTTTATCAAGAAGAAAATATTATGATAAATTAAATATATATGAAGATGTTGTGAAAGATTATAAAAAATATGAAAAAAAATTAGATTTAATTATTAAAGAGTTTAAATCAAATTCTAATTTATAAATTAAGTAAAATTCAAATATACTAAGAGTTCTTTATTATTATGATTTTTGATACTAAAAGTATTGCCTAATGCTTCGTTTAAAGTCCCACTATTTAGATATTTAAAATTAAAATTATTTAGCTCATATTTAAGGTTTTGTGAGCTAAATTTAGCTCTTTTATCAAGGCAAAATAATGATATTTGCTGACCTTTATAAGAATTAGCAGTAAAATCAGTATTTTTTATAAAAAATTCCCCGTAATTTGTGATTAGTTTTAGATTTATTGTCTTATTAAAGCGATTTTTTAATTTAAAATATTGAAACAATAAAGCTATATTTGCTATAAAATGATCATCTCTTTTGCCCCCAGCACCAAGGATAAAAATATCACTAAAATCCATTGATAAAGCGTATTTATAGGCTTTTGTTAAGTCATTTGTGTTTTGATTTTTTACTTTAATTATTTTTGCTTTTGTTTTTAGATTTTGAAAACTATCTAAATCCCCAATAATTACATTAGGCTCATAATTATTAGCCAAAAGCAAATTAGCAGCCCCATCACAAGCTATTAAAAAATCAGCATTTTTTAGATAATTTAAGGTTATTTTATTGGTGCAAAACTCCCCATTAGCCATAATCACGCAAGTCATTTTAAATCCTTTTTCCAAGAAAATAAGTAAATAATACCTAAGATAAAAAATAAAATCATAAGCATTAATACAGCTAAATTAGAACTATCTTCAATGTAAAGAATAGTCCAAATATAAATAGAAGCAATGTTTGAAATACTTATATAAATATAATGATTTATTATTTTTTTTAGACTTAAAATAGTTGCTATAAGCCCACTTGAGAATATAAAGCTTTCAAGATAAATAAATCTTGATTCTAAATTCTGTAAATAAAAAGAATAAAAATAAGCAATAATAAAAATTGCTATATAAATTAATATGAAATTTTTCAAGCTTAAAGTCTTAATTAAAGTATTTTTATTCCAATAAAAATAGCCATAAATCATCATAGGAAAATAGCATAATAAATACAAAAATACTTCTCCAAAAAGTCTATTTATATAAGCAATATAAGCATAAATTAAAGCATTAAATACACCTACAATAAAGCATAATTTATTTTTTACTCCCATTAATAATACATATAAAATTCCAGTAAAAAGAGCAAAAAAGTTTAAAACATTTGAATTGGTAAAATAAGCAAAAGCTAAACTAAAAATAAGCGAAGTTAAAAATAATCTCATAATATCTCCTTAATCAGCATTACCTGTCCAAGTTCAATGGGTTTAATCTCAGCTAAAAGCACCCCAAAAAAATCTTATTATAATTATAAAAATTAATAATCTTATTAATCAATTTGTTTTATAATCACAGCTTTTAATTTACACCAATTTGGAGGTCAAAATGGCTTTGGATTCGGCAAGAAAAGCTGAAATTATCAGCAAATATGCAAGATTTGGTGGCGACACAGGTTCGTCTGAAGTTCAAATTGCTTTACTTACAGAAAGAATTGCAATATTAACAGAACACTTAAAAGTATTTAAAAAAGACTTTTCATCAAGACTAGGACTACTTAAATTAGTTGGTCAAAGAAAAAGACTTTTAAAATATTTAAAAGCTACAAAATACGATGTTTATGTTAAATTAATTAACGAATTAAACATTAGAGATAAATAATTCTTAGCCCCTTTTTGGGGCAAAATACTATGATTTTATACGATAATTTAGAAGAAATTACCTACCTTGAAAAACTAGCAAATCGTCTAAGCTCTAAAGATATTGAGCTTGTTTTAACTAACAATGATGAAATGCAAGAAATCAATAAAAATACAAGAAATATTGATAAAACTACTGATGTTTTAAGTTTTCCACACGATAATTCTTTTTTAGATACTAATTTTTTAGGCTCATTAGTTATTAATACCGAACTAGCAAAAACTAAAGCTTGTGAATTAGGGCATAGTTTAGAAGATGAAATATCTTTATTATTTATTCATGGAATGTTACATTTATTAGGGTATGACCACGAAATAGATAATGGCGAAATGAGAGCAAAAGAGATTGAGCTAATAAAAGAATTTAATTTACCAACAAGCCTTATAGTAAGAACTTTAGATTAAATCTTTTTATGTAGAATGATAACTATTTTATTTTTTAAAAGGATATTCTATGGAACAAAATGCTTTAGTTCAATTTTTACCATTAATCGTATTATTTGCGATTTTTTATTTTTTAATTATTCGCCCACAACAAAAACAAGCAAAAGCACATAAAGAAATGCTAAATTCACTTACTAAAGGTGATAAAATAGTTACTAATGGTGGTTTAATTGTTGAAGTTGTAAAAGCTGAAGATGATTATTTAAAAATTAGATTAAATGATGATGTTGTTGCTAAATTAGATAAAAATTTTGTAGCTAGAAAAGTAGAAAACACAAATAATTCGGAAGCAACAAAATAATGCGTAATCAAAAAACAAAAAGTATCACATATCGTTTTTATGTTTTAGTTTTTGTTACACTTTTTGGCATATTTTTAAGTGTGCCAAGCTTTTTTTCTATAAATGGTCCTAAGATTAATTTAGGGCTTGATTTACAAGGCGGACTTCATATGCTTTTAGGTGTAGAAACCAATGAAGCTATAAAGTCTAAAGTAAAATCAATCGCTTCAAGTATTAATTATTCTTTTAATAAAGAAAATATTTTAACTGATGGATTTAAAAGTAATGATGGTGTAATACATTTTGAACTACTAGATAAAGATGATACTGCTAAAGTAGATAAAATAATTAAAGAACTAAAAGGCTTAAAAGTTAGTGTTAATAATTCTTTTTATGAGATTACTTTAACACCTGAAGAAGAAGTTCAAACTGCTAAATTTGCAATAGATCAAGCTGTAGAAACTATTAGAAATAGACTTGATTTATTTGGGCTTTCAGAGCCAACTGTTGCTAAACAAGGTGAAGATAAAATCTTGGTTGAAATTCCAGGCGTAAAAACTGCTGAAGATGAGCAAAGAGCTAAAGATTTAATAGCTAAAGCCGCACATTTACAACTAATGGAAGTAGATAGAGCTAAGGCTGATCAAGGCAATATGTTAAGCCCTGAAGAAGCAGCAAGTTATGGAGATATTATTTTACCTGATGTAAAAGATAAAAATATTAAATATGTTTTAAAAGAATTACCTATTTTAGATGGCTCTATGTTAATTGATGCTAGAGTAGGATTTTCTGATAAAACTGCTCAACCTGTTATTAATTTTACACTTAATTCAGAAGGTGCAAAAATATTTGGAGATTTCACAGGTAAAAAAGTAGGTCATCAATTGGCAATAGTTTTAGATGGTAAGGTATATTCAGCTCCTAGAATTAATGAAAGAATAGGTGGTGGTAGTGGACAAATTAGTGGAAATTTCAGTGTTGAAGAAGCACACGATTTAGCTATCGCACTAAGAAGTGGGGCTTTATTAGCACCTGTTAAATTACTTGAAAAAAGAAGCGTAGGACCAAGTTTGGGTGCTGATAGTATTGAGCAAAGTTTAGTTGCACTTTTAGGTGTATTTTTGATGATTGTTGTTTTTATGGGAGTTTATTACGGAATTAGTGGTTTGTTTGCAAATATTGCTTTAATTTCTAATATATTCTTATTAGTAGCAGTAATGGCACTTTTTGGAGCAACGCTTACTCTTCCTGGTATGGCTGGGATTGTTCTAACCGTCGGTATGGCTGTAGATGCGAATGTTATTATTAATGAGCGTATTAGAGAGCTTATAAGAGATGGCGTTAATTTAAGAGATGCTATAAATAATGGTTATCATAACGCAATGAGTGCGATTTTAGATAGTAATCTAACTACTTTAATTACAAGTGCTGCATTATATGCTTATGGAACTGGTGCTATTAAAGGATTTGCTGTTACTATGAGTATAGGAATAATTGCATCTATGATAACAGCAATTATAGGAACTCATGCTTTATTTGATTTATTTGCTAATAGAATTGAAAAAAGTGGCAATACAAGACTTTGGTTTGGTTATAGGAGAGTGTGATGCAAGTATTTTCTAGTAAAAAAATATATGATTTTATGAGGCTTAGATTTGCATCTATTGGCTTATCTTTTGTTTTAGTTATTGGCTCTATTATTTTATTATTTACACAAGGTCTAAATTATGGAATTGATTTTAGTGGTGGGACTTTAGTTCAGATAAAATACACTAATAAAAATGCTCCTTTAGATGATATTCGTAATATCTTAAATCAAAATGAAGCTTTAAAAGGTGCTAGCGTTACGGAATTTGGAAGTAGTGATGAAGTAGTAATTAGATTTTCAAGTTCAAGTGATAGTTTAGGTAAAGATGTAGGAGATACTATTGTAAAAATGTTATCTTCAACAGGCGATATTGAGCTAAGAAGAGTTGATATTGTTGGACCAAAAGTTGGTGGAGAATTAAGACAAAAAGGTTTAATGGCTATTTTAGTATCTTTTGCACTTATTTTAGTGTATATAGCTATTAGGTTTGAATGGCGTTTTGCTATGGCTGCAATTATTAGTGAAATTCACGATATTGTAATAGTTATTGGAGCGATTTCTCTTTTTCAAATTGATGTTAATCTTGATACTTTAGCAGCTATTTTAACCGTTTTAGGCTATTCACTAAATGATACAATTATTATTTTTGATAGAATTCGTGAAAGCATAAAAGAGAGTAAAAGCACTAATTTAGGTAGCATTATTAACGAAAGCGTATCAGCAACCTTATCAAGAACAACTCTTACATCAGGAACAACACTCTTTACGGTTTTAATTTTGTTTTTTTATGGTGGAGATATGATACACGGCTTTTCTCTTGCTTTAATAGTTGGGGTTATTGCAGGAACTTTAAGTTCAATTTTTGTAGCAAGCCCACTTTTAATGTGGTTTAATTTTAGCGTTAGTAATTATAGAACTAAAGAGCTTGATAAAATCAAGAAAAAAGAAGAAAAAGAACGCCTAAGAGCAATGTATGAAAAAGGACAATTATAATGGATTTTGGAAGAGTAATTCATATATTCTTTACATTGATGAGCTTAACTACAACGGCTGGCTTTTTATATTATCAAAGCCCTGTGGCATTATTTATAGCAGCTAGCATTAATTTGGTTTCAACACTTTTAAAAATTGGTGTTAGAAATATTTTAAGCACAGAGATTTTTGCAAGTTCACTTGTAACTGATGTGCATTTAATAATAGCTTTTGTTTTAACTCAAATTTATGGAACTAGTATGAGTGATTTGGTATATAGTATGACAATAGGTGCTGTAATATCAAATATATTTACACTTATTTTAGTATTGATTGAAGCTATTAAAAATAAAGATGAATTTTAAGGACTAATTTATGTACAACGCAAAAGAAGTTGAGAAAAAATGGCAAGAAATTTGGGATAAAGAGAATTATTACGAACCTAGTAATGATTTTAGTAAAGAAAAAAAATATATATTATCAATGTTTCCATACCCAAGTGGTAAAATCCATATGGGACATGTAAGAAACTATGCAATAGGTGATGCTTTAGCAAGACGCTTTAGAACTATGGGCTATAATGTTTTACACCCACTAGGGTTTGATAGTTTTGGTATGCCTGCTGAAAATGCTGCTATAAAATATGGGCTTCATCCTAAAAAATGGACTTATGAAAATATTGATTATATGAAAAAAGAGCTTTATTCTTTAGGTTTTTCGTTTTCTAAGACAAGATTGCTTGCTACAAGTGATGAGATTTATACTAAATTTGAGCAAGAAATTTTTGCAAAAATGTATGAAGCAGGTCTAATTTATACAAAAAAAGCTAATGTAAATTGGTGTGATAATGATAAAACCGTTTTAGCAAACGAACAAGTTGAAGATGGCAAATGCTGGAGATGTGGTCATGAAGTAGAGCAAAAATCTATGAATGGCTATTATGTAAGAATTACAAAATATGCTGAAGAATTATTAAAAGATTTAAAATATTTAGAAGATAAATGGCCAAATCAAGTTTTAACAATGCAAGAAAACTGGATAGGCAAAAGCGATGGATTGGAATTTGAATTAGATGTATCAAGTTCTAATAAAGATTTAGATGGATTAAAATTTAGTGTATTTACAACCCGTGCTGATACGATTTTCGGACTTTCTTATTTTGCTTTAGCACCTGAACATGAAATTACTAAAAAAGTTTTAGAAACTAATTTAATAAGTGAAAATGATAAAGACAAAATTAAAGCTATGCAAAATATGAGTGCTAAAAATAGAGCTCAAAGTGAAAAAGAAGGCGTATTTTTAGGTATTTATGCAATTCATCCAATAACTAAAGAAAAATTACCTGTATGGGTAGCAAATTTCGTTTTAGCTGATTATGGTAGTGGTGCTGTTATGGCAGTTCCAGCTCACGATGAAAGAGATTTTGAGTTTGCTAAAAAATATAATTTAAATATAAAATATGTAATAAATGGCGAAAATAAAAAAGATAATGAGCCTTTTACTGAATATGGAATTTTATTTGATAGTGCAGAATTTAGTGGCTTAGATAGTGCTAGTGCTAGAATTGCAATTGCTAAAGAATTTGAAAATAGAAAAATCGGTAAAAGTATAATCAATTATAAATTAAGAGATTGGGGTATATCTCGTCAAAGATACTGGGGAGCTCCTATTCCGATTGTTAAATGCGATACTTGTGGAAGTGTAGTTGAGAATAACTTGCCTGTAGCTTTACCTGAAGATGTAGTAATTGATGGAGAAGGAAATCCACTTGAAAAACACCCTACATTTAAACAATGTAAATGCCCTAAATGTGGAAAAGACGCAATTAGAGAGAGCGATACAATGGATACATTTTTCCAAAGTTCTTGGTATTTTGCAAGATTTGCAAGTAATCCTAGCAATTGGAATACAAAAGCAATTGATGATGAAGCAAAATATTGGATGAATGTAGATCAATATATTGGCGGTATTGAACACGCGATTTTACACTTATTATATGCTAGATTTTTCCAAAAAGCTTTAAGGGATTTAGGATATTTAAATGTAGATGAGCCGTTTGAACGCTTACTTACTCAAGGTATGGTTTTAAAAGATGGTGCTAAGATGAGTAAAAGCAAGGGCAATACGGTTGATCCTGATGATATTATTAAAAATTACGGAGCTGATACTGCAAGACTTTTCATACTTTTTGCTGCACCACCTCAAAAAGAATTAGAATGGAATGATAGTGCGGTTGAAGGTGCTTATAGATTTTTAAATAGACTTTATGATAAGGCTTTAGGGATTAATGTAGTTGATTTTAGTAATATAAATCACGCAAATCTTAGTAAAGATGATAAATTAGCAAGACTTAAAGTATATGAAGCTTTAAAAAAGGCTGATGATGTATTTAATAAAACTTACGCATTTAATACATTAATAGCTGCTTGTATGGAAGGCTTAAATGCTTTAAATAACGCAAGTAGTGATGAAGTTTTAAGTGAAGGTTTTGCAATAATTTTAAGCATACTTGACCCAATTATTCCACATTTAGCAAGTGAGTTAAGTGAGAAATTATTTAATAGAACAAATATTAAAACTTATGAATTAAAAGAAGAAGTATTTGTAAGCGATACAATAAAACTTGGAATTAGTATTAATGGTAAAAATAGAGCAGAGATTGAAGTTGATGCAAATGCTAATCAAGATGAAATTATCAAAATAGCAAAAGATAAAGCAGCTAAATGGCTAGAAGATAAGATTATCGTAAAAGAAATTTATATTCCTAATAAATTAGTAAATATTGTAATTAAATGAAAAAAATACTTTTAAGTTTTACATTATTTTTTTGTGCTTGTGGCTATGCACCTTTGAATGTAGCCACTAGCAAAATGTTAGGCGAAAGTGTCAATGTAATTACTATTATAAATAAGGCTGAACCTAAAGATAGTATTACTTTAAATGATAATTTTACGAATTATGTAGAACATTATATGCATAAAAGTGTTAGTAAAACTGCAGATAGTAAGATTATTTTAAGAATTCTTAGTAGTGAATTTATACCTTTATATTATGATGAATTTGGATACGCTAAGAGCTATAAAGCTATTATTAGATTAGAATTTAATGTAACTTTTCAAGATGAAACAACTAAAAAAATTATAACTTCAGGCGAGCATATTTTTAATACAAATACAATTAGTGTTTTAAGTGATGAGCAAAAAAGTAGAGCTATTAATTTAGCTAGCCAAAAGGCGTTTAACGAATTTGCTTTAAGAATTATTATGTAGTTAATAATTAATTTTGTTTTGTTAGTATTAAGAAAAAATTTTAAAGAGAAAAAATGTCTATTAATATTAATGTGATTGCTAAAGAAACAATTGTAGAACTTACCAAAAGGAACTTATTATTAACTCCTGAAAATTATTCAGAAGTTTTTGATGAGATTGCTAAAAAGTATGGAAGAACAACTCAAAATATTGATAAAATTCAAGGGTATATTTCTAAATTAAATCCCACATTAGCTCAAGATGTAAAAGGAAGAAATGTAAAAAGCTTAGAAGAATTAGTAGTATTTTTAATCTCTAAAGCTAATGGTATAAAAGAGGATAATAGTGATAAAAAGCTCATAATAAACTATAATATAATTTGTAAAAAATTATTAAAAATATTATCAAATTTACCAAATAAATCAACTAAAACTCTTAGTGAAGAAGCTTTAAATAAATTAAATAATTCAAGTCTAAAAACATTAGAAGAATTAAAAAAAGATTGGATTAGGGTAGATGATGATTTATTAGAACTTAATAATAAAATTCAACATTTAGGATTAAACTCAAGAGATGATTTTTTAGAAATTTTAGATGAATTATCTTTAAAAATTGAAAGAAATAATGCTAATGCAGTATGTGAAAATTTAGCTCCATCTGTGGCTTATTCTTTAACTCCATCAATTGCTAATTATGTAAATGATGAAATCAATCAGTTTTGTGAAAGTATAAATGCAGAGCCGCAAATATTAGGCGTAAAGCAAATTACAGAACAATTTAGAAATCTAGTCAAAAAAAGAATAGATATTGATAGGGCAGAAATTTCAAGTTCAAATAAAGTTTTAAATGATGTTTTAGAGCAAATTAGCGATAAGATTGTAAGTATTCTTAGCATGGCTACAAATTCTCAACAAAAAGTTCAAGAAATTAAAAAAGAAATTGAAAGTATTAAAGCTGAAGATGAAGCTATGCAGACTATTAAAGCAAGATTGATAGCTATAGTTGCTATGTTTGAAAAAGAAATAATAGATTTAAAAGAAAAAACAAAATTAGATGCCGATACTTTAGGTGATCTTAAAATTAAAGTTCAAGGACTAGAGCAAGAAATTAACAAACTAAGAGAAGAAACTCAAGTAGATTTTCTAACTCAACTTGCAAATAAGCGTCAATTAGAAGAACAATTAAAATTAGCCGAAGAATCTTATGAAAGATATAATATAAATTATTCAATAGCATTTTTTGATATTGACCATTTTAAGTTTATAAATGATACCTATGGACACGCAGCAGGAGATACTATACTTGCTAATTTAGGAAATATTATTTTAAATAACATTAGAAAATTAGATTGTGCGGGGAGATATGGTGGGGAAGAATTTATGGTAATTCTTCCACATTCATCAATTGATGATGCAGTAAAATTTGCTGAAAAAATTAGAGTTTTAGTATCAGAGCAAAAGTTTTTATGTAAAGGTAAGACTATTAGTATAAAAGTAAGCGGTGGGGTTAGTGATAGAAGAAGCTATGAGACCCAAGAGCAATTTATTGAAGCTGTTGATAAATTATTATACGCAGCAAAAAATGCAGGTAGAAATAATATAAAAAGTGCAAGTAGAAAATAAACTTTCAAATTATTTAGATAATTTAGCGGAATTTTACGAGAAATTTGACCTTTTTAAGGCTCATAGATTTAAGCATTTGCTAAATTATGATTTTGATACAAAAGTAGTGCAAATTTTAGGCACTAATGGTAAAGGTAGTACGGGAAGATACCTTGCTTTAATGCTTAGTGATAGCGGGTATAAAGTAGGGCATTTTATAAGTCCACATATATTCTCTTACAAAGAAAGATTTAGTATATTTCAAAATCAAGTTATGCAAGATATTGATTTAGACATAGCTCATAATATTTTGCAAGATAAATTAAAAAAGCTTAATTTAAAAGAAAATCTTAGTTATTTTGAATATTTATGTTTTTTATCACCTATTGTTTTTAGTGAGTGTGATTATGTAATTTTTGAAGCTGGACTTGGTGGAGAATACGATGCTACAAGTATTTTTAAAAGAGATTTATGTGTATTTACTCCGATTAGTATTGACCATGCTGATATTTTAGGTTCTAATTTAGATGATATTTTTAGAACCAAAATTAAAGCAATGTGTGGTGTTAATATTTTTGCTAATAAAAATGAGATGATATTAAAAGCAGCCATTCAAAAAGGAGTTAAGGCTAGTTTTTTGAGTGCTGATTATTCAAAATTATGCCTTGATGAAAATGAGTTTTTAAAACATAATTTTAGCTTAGCTCAACTTGCATATTTTGAGTTAGAAAAACATTTTTATATAGGTAAAGCAATTAAATTAGATTTAAGAGCAAGATGTGAAAAATTAGCAAGTAATTTAATAATAGATGTAGGGCATAACGCTGCAGCTGCAAAGAATTTAAATCAAGAAATTAAAAAACAATTCCCAACTAAAGTTAGTTTAATTGCTAATTTTTTTGCCAATAAAGATGTAAAAGATATTTTAAATATTTTAAAGCCAAGTATTAATGAAGTTTTGGTTTTTAACTATGAAAGCGAACATAGAGCCTTAGCAAATGTTAAAGAGATTTGCAAAGAATTAGATATTAAATGCAGTGATTTTAGTGATTTTGATGCAGATAAAAATTATGCAGTTTTTGGCTCTTTTATGCTAGTAGAAAGGTTTTTGAGATTTTATGCAAGCAAATCTTTATGAGTATTTAATAAATAATAAAAATTATGCAAAAATTATTATATGTGAAGACTTAAACGAAGCAAAATCTTTATCAAATGTAGCTTTATATTTAGGGATAAATAGTTTTATTTTACCTGATTTTAGAGCAGAGATTAATGACGATTTACGCTCGTTTTCTATGGAATTATTTGATATTTCAAAAGTTTTAAGTGATTATTATGATTATCAAGATAAAAAGATTTTAATAATACCTATTAATACTATTAAAAAACCACTTCCAAGTAAAGATGATTTAAAATGTTTAAAGATTGAATTTGGCGATAGGATTAATTTAAATTCTTTAGCAAAAGAGCTTTTAAGGTTAAATTATAATTTAGTTGATATGGTTCAAAGTCCAGGAGAATTTAGTATAGGTCATGAAAAAATTGATATTTTTTCATTGAAATATGAAAATCCAATTAGAATAGTTTTATTTGATGATGAAGTAGAAAGTATTAAATATTTTGATGCAAGTTCTGGACTTAGCTATAAAGAAGAGTGTGAATATTGTGATATTTTGCCGTTAATTTCTTATGTAAGCGAAGAAAAATACGAAGAAATCAAAGAAAGTATTTTAAATAATGATGATTTAAATGAATACGAAAGCGTATTTTATTGGCATTTAAAACTTAGTAATTATTTAGAGTTTTCTTATGTTTGCACGAAAGAATTTGAATTAGGAAATATAATTTCTAAAGCTAAAAAATATAGCGATATGGTGTTTAATCCTAGCAATGATTTTTTCAAATTAAACTCAAATAAAAAAATAAAATTACTAGCTAGTAATGAGAATAAATTCTTAGATTATAAATTAGGTGAAAATGTAGAAAAAATCATCTCAAATGCAGTTTTAAATATTCAAAGCGATGATGAATTAATATTAAGTCTTAATAAATATTATAAAAAAGAGAAAAAATATAAATCAAGCATAGTTTTAGATGAGCTTATAAAAAATGATTATGTAGTTCATGAGCGATACGGCGTAGGTAGATTTTTAGGATTAGAATTAATAGAAAATGAAGGAAAAAAGCAAGAATTTATTGTGATTGAATATCAAAATGAAAACAAATTGCTACTTCCAACTAGCTCACTTTATTTGCTTGATAAATATATTTCAAGCTCAATTCCTGAACTTGATAAATTAGGCAAAAATACTTTTGTAAAACTCAAAGAAAAACTTAAAACTAAATTATTAGCAATTGCAGGTGCTATTACTGAATTAGCAGCAAAAAGGCAGTTAATTGTAACAAAGGCTATTAAAAAACCACTTGATTATGAGATATTTAAGGCTAAAGCAGGATTTGTTTTAACAAGTGATCAAGAAAAAGCAGTTAATGATATTTTTGAAGAGATAAGCAAATGCACTCCTATGGATAGATTGCTTAGTGCTGATGTTGGTTTTGGTAAAACCGAAGTCGCAATGCACGCAATTTTTGCCTGTGTTAAAAATGGTTTAAATGCCTTATTTTTTGTCCCGACTACACTTTTATGCTCTCAACATTATAAAACACTTAAAAATCGTTTAGAGCCTTTTGGAATTCAAGTTTTTAGACTTGATAGATTTTCTAATACTAAAAAAGCTATTATGAATACAAAAGAGCCAAAGGTTATTATAGGAACTCACGCTTTACTTAGCTTAGCAATTGATGATGTTGGGCTAATTGTAATTGATGAAGAGCATAAATTTGGTGTAAAACAAAAAGAAAAATTAAAAGATATAAGCATAAAAGCTCATCAATTAAGTATGAGTGCTACTCCAATCCCAAGAACGCTTAATCAAGCTTTAAGCACACTTAAGACTTATTCTCAAATTCTAACTCCGCCTAATGATAGATTAGATGTAAGAACTTTTGTAAAAACTTATGATGACGCTTTAATTAAAGAAATCATAGCAAGAGAGCTTAGGCGTGGCGGGCAAGTATTTTACATACACAATCATATAGCTTCAATTGAACATAAAAAACGCTATTTAGAAGAGCTTTATCCAAAGCTTAGAATTTTAGTTTTACATTCAAAAATACCAGCAAATGAAGCTGAAGAAAAACTATTTGAATACGAAGAGAAAAAGTATGATTTATTATTATGCACGAGCATTGTTGAAAGTGGAATTGATTTAGCAAATGCAAACACCATAATAGTAGAAAAATCAAATCATTTTGGCATAGCTGATTTGCACCAACTTCGTGGTAGAGTAGGTCGTAGCAAAATACAAGGATTTTGTTATTTTCTAGTTGATAACGAAGAAAGCGTTAGTGAAGATTCTAAGAAAAGATTATTAAGCTTAGCTAGTAACTCGTATTTAGGCAGTGGTAGCACTCTAGCTCAAATGGATTTAGAAATAAGGGGCGGTGGTAATTTATTAGGTGCTGAACAAAGCGGTCATATAGAACAACTTGGCTATGCACTTTATATTAAAATGCTAGAAGCTGAAATTAATAGACTAAGTAAAGGAAATATCACAAAAGAGATTAAATACGAGCAAAAATTATTAGTAAATGCTTATATAAGCGATTATTTAGTGCCTAATGATAAGCTAAGATTAAGCCTTTATAGAAAAATAAATGAGTGTGATAATTTAGCTAGTTTATCTACTATGCAAGATTCTTTTAATGATAGATTTGGCAAATGTGATAGCTATACAAGAAATTATTTTTCACTTATGGCAATTAAAATTTTATGTATTAAGCACGGATTTTGTGAAGTTAGTAATTATGAGCAAAATATAAAACTTTTAAAAGATAATGGTGAAAGAATTATTTTAAAAGCATCAAGTAAAAGCGATGATGATATAATAGATACTTTATTAAAATATTTAAATTCTTTATAAGAATTTAAATATTAATTCGGATTAATTAATTTGCTCAAGCATACTTAAAACTTCTTCAAAAGCAAAAGCTTCATCATTTCCTTGTCTTAAAAAATCATTCATATAATCTTTTTTACTCATTGCAAAATCAAGCTCTTTATCGCTACCTTTTACATAAGCACCAATTCTAATTAGAGTTTCGTTTTCTTTTAAAACTGAATTAAGCCTTTTAAACTTAGCAGCATTTTTTTTATGTTCAGGCGTTACCACATCTCCCATAACCCTACTTGCTGAATTTTGAATATTAATCGGAGGATATATTCCAAAATCAGTCAGGCTTCTATCTAATACGATATGCCCATCAAGAATTGACCTACTTTGATCAGCAATAGGATCGCTCATATCATCTCCATCAACTAGCACGGTAAAAAATGCTGTAATAGTTCCTTTACCTTCTTCTTTACCAGCTCGCTCCATTAATTGCGGCAATAGATTAAATACACTTGGTGGATAGCCTTTAGCAGTAGGCGGCTCTCCAAGAGCAAGACCGATTTCGCGTTGAGCCATAGCAAAACGAGTAACGCTATCCATTATAAATAATACATCCATTCCTTGCTCTTTAAAAAATTCAGCCACACTCATAGCACAAAATGCCCCATATTTACGCATTAATGCACTATCATCGCTAGTCGCAACTATCATAACGGTATCATCCATTTTACCACCTAAATTCTTATGTATAAACTCAGGAATTTCTCTACCACGCTCACCTATTAAAGCAACTACTTTAACGGCTGCAGGGGCATTTTTAACTATCATTCCCATAAGAGTTGATTTACCAACCCCAGAACCAGCAAAAATGCCTAATTTTTGTCCTACTCCACAAGTTAAAAGCCCATCAATACTTTTAATACCAACAGGAAAAGGCTCACTTATAAGCCCACGCTTAAGTGCATCTATTGGTGCTCTTAAAATAGGCATCATTTTACTTGGTGTGATTTTTTCTTTTCCATCTTTTGGACGCATAAATGGATCAACCACACGCCCAAGTAATTCCATAGAGCAAGGAATTTTCATTCCTGCTTCTTCTAAAAATGCTTTATCTCCGATTTTAAAGCCTTCTACAAAATCAAAAGGGCTTAAAAATGAAATATGCTCTTCAATCTTAACAACCATTGCATAAGCGGTTTTTTCTTCATTTTCAAGTCTTATAACATCGCCTACGCTAGTGATTAATCCTTTAATCTCTATACTAATTGCAGAGATTTTGTATATAAAGCCAAAATTTTGTGAAATTGGTATTTTTGATATTTTATTTTTAAGTTTTTCTAAGTTCATTTTATTAGTGAATAAAATTCTTTCCTAGTTCTTTCATCGCTTAAAAATATGCCTTTAAGAGAACTTGTTATTGTTTTAGAATTTACTTTTTGAATTCCACGCATTTGCATACATAAATGCTCAGCTTCAATAGTTACAGCAACACCTTTTGGCTTTAATATTTCATATAAAGCTAGGCTAATTTGTTCGCATAATTGTTCTTGGATTTGCAATCTTCTTGAATAAACTTCAACAAGTCTAGGTAATTTTGAAAGCCCAACTACTTTTCCATTAGGTATATAAGCAATATGAACTTTTCCAAAAAATGGTAATAAATGATGTTCGCATAAGCTATAAAAATCAATGTCTTTTACTAAAACCATTTCATTGTTATCAGTGTTAAAAATAGCTTCGTTTAAAATTTCTTTTGGATTTTTTGTATAGCCACTACATAAGAATTCATATGATTTTTGAACCCTTTCAGGTGTTTTTACTAATCCTTCTCTATTTGGATTTTCACCAATTTTTATTAATAAATTTTTAATTAAGTCTTGCATTCTTTACCTTTATATTTTGCCAATGATTAATTTTTTTAGCTAGAATTGTGCGAAATATTTTACAAAAGGTAGTTTAATGAAACTTAGTACAACAAAAATTGATGAAATTAATTACTCAGTAAGTGGTGTTATAGAAAAATCTTTAATAGATGAAAAGGTTAAAGAAATAGCTGTAAAAGCTAGTAAAACTATGCAAGTTGCTGGTTTTAGAAAAGGCAAAGTTCCTGTAAATGTTGTTTTAGATAGATATAAAGATTCTTTACTAAAAGACGCAGAACAAGAAGCGATTACAAGTGCTTATAAAAATGCAGTTAAAGAAACAGGTAAAGATGAAAAAGAATTAATCGGTGAGCCAAGCTTTAAAAAATTCGATAGAAAAGATAATGGAATTGAATTTGAATTCGTAGTGTCTTTTAGACCAACAATTGATTTAAGTGGTTATGAAGCATTAGTTCCTGCATTAAAAATAGAAGAAATTAAAGAAAAAGATATTAAAGCTAGAAAAGAAGCTATGCTTAAGCAATTTGCTCCATTAGAAAAAACTAAAAAACAAATCTTAAAAAAAGGTGATTATGCTAAGTTTGATTTTGAAGGATTTGTTGATGGCGTTGCCTTTGAAGGTGGTAAAGCAGAAAATTATATGCTAGAGATTGGAAGTGGTCAATTTATACCAGGATTTGAAGATGGTATGATAGAGCTTAAAGTTGGCGAAGAAAAAGATATAGAAGTAACTTTCCCTGAAAATTATCAAGCAGCTCATTTAGCGGGTAAAAAAGCAGTATTTAAAGTAAAATTACATGAAATTCACGCAAGAAAATTACCTGAAATTGATGAAGAAATGCTTAAAAAATTACTTCCTGGTGTAGAAAACCCAACTGAAGCAATTTTAGATGAAAAAATAAAAGAACAATTAGAAACAGAAGCTAAATTTAAACAAATTGATGAAAAATTAAAACAAGAATTTGTTGAAAAAATGCTAGAAAAATATACTTTTGCAGTTCCACAAAACATTTTAGAACAAGAAACTAACTTACAATTTAATCAAGCTGCAAGAAGCTTTAGTAAAGAAGAATTTGATAAATTAAAAGATGATAAATATTTAGAAGAAAAAAGAAAAGAATATGAAGCAGAAGCTTTAAAAAGCGTAAAATTAACTTTCATTGTTGATGAATTAGCAAAATTAAGAAATGTAGTTGTAAATGACCAAGAAGTAGCACAAGCTATTTATTTTGAAGCTTTAAGATACGGAATGGATCCTAAACAACTAATAGAAAACTATACAAAAAATGGCACATTACCAGCTGTTAGAATGAGTTTAGTAGAAGAAAAATTATTTGCTGATTTATTTTTAGGAAAAGATAAATGAGCTACATACCTTATGTAGTAGAAAAAACTAGCAAAGGCGAGAGAAGTTATGATATTTACTCTCGCTTACTTAAAGATAGAATTATTCTTTTAAGTGGTGAAATAAATGATGATGTAGCTGCTAGCGTAGTTGCACAATTATTGTTTTTAGAAGCTCAAGATTCTACTAAAGATATTTATTTGTATATAAATAGTCCTGGTGGAGTTGTAACTAGTGGTCTTAGTATATTTGATACAATGAATTATATTAAACCTGATGTTAGTACAATTTGTATAGGACAAGCTGCTTCAATGGGAGCGTTTTTACTTAGCTCTGGAGCTAAAGGTAAAAGGTTTGCTCTTCCAAATGCTAGAATTATGATACATCAGCCTTTAGGCGGTGCAAGAGGTCAAGCGACTGATATTGAAATTCAAGCAAAAGAAATTTTAAGATTAAAAGCAATGCTTAACAAAGTATTAGCTGAAAATACCGGTAATAAATTGGCAAAAGTTGAGAAGGACACTGAACGCGATTATTTTATGAGTTCAGAAGAAGCTTTAAAATACGGATTAATTGATAAGGTATTAGAAAAAAGTTTTAAATAGGATAGGGCTTTGAATAAAGAGATAATACACGATGAATCTCCTAAGATTCAGAAATTAAGCGGTGGAGAATTTGAGAAATTTACTCAACAAGTAATTAAACAACTTATAGAGGATAATGTTCCACCAACTCCTACTAATTATTCTATTTATTTTGAAAAAATGTTAGATACTAAGCCTATGGCCTTTAAAAAAAGAGTAACAGAAATGATTACTTATGAAAAAGAAGACCAAAGTAATAAAGTTGCTGTAATAGAACAAGACATTAAAGAAACCTTTGTAAATATAAAACAGCTAGTAGGTTCTATTGCAACAATTTATAAAAATATAAGCACAATGAAAGCTTTAATTAAGAAAAAAATAGGCGATTTGAGTATCGCTACTGGTTCTTTATCTATTCAAAATATTTTAAGGTCTTTAGATAGTGATATGGCTAAACTCACCACAGCCCTTGATATTCAATTAAATAGTATAAAAAAAGGTTATGATGAGATTGTAAAAATACATAATAGGGTGAATGAGCAGAGTGAATTTGATGATAAATTCGGAGTGTTTAATAAAAGATATTTATATAATAATATTACTCAAGACATAGAAGATATTAAAAAATATGGTTATTCAATATCATTGATGTTTGTAAAGATTAAAGATAGTTTATTAAATACAATTGAATTACAAAAAGATAAAAATCTTTTGATGAGAAATGTTGCGAAATTATTATTAAAAACCTCAAGAAGAAGCGATGTTGTGGCACATTATGGAGATGGTATTTTTGTAATGGCAATGAAACATACAAATATAGTTAATGCAAAAAAAGCTTGTGAGAGAATTTCAGACTTATTTTACAATACAACATTTTTTATAAATGATAATGAAATTGATATTAATATAGAAATGAGCGTTGTAGCACTTAGTGGCGATAATTATGAAGAACAAATTCTTGAGGCTATTAGCGTATTACCGAATACTGGTAAAAATAAAGAAATTTATGCTGTAGTTGGAGATAGTGAAGAAAATGATGCTTAAATTAATAACTTATCCTAATAAATTATTATTTACTAGGAGTGAAGAAGTTAAGGTATTTGATGAAGAGTTACATACATTTTTAGATGATATGTATGAGACTATGATTTCATCTAGTGGTATAGGTTTAGCAGCAATACAAGTTGCAAAACCTTTAAGAATATTTTTGATTAATTTATTAAATGAAAATGAAGAACAAAATAAAGATGATTTGATTGAATTTATTAATCCAATAATAACACCTATTGGAGAAGGAACGCAAGTTTATGAAGAAGGTTGTCTTAGTGTTCCTGGTTTTTTTGAAGAAGTAACTAGATATAATAAAATTAAAGTTGATTATTTAGATAGATTTGGAAATCAAAAAACTTTAGAAGCTGAAGGGCTTTTAGCAGTTGCTATTCAACACGAAAACGACCATCTTGATGGACATTTATTCATAGAAAAAATATCATTTAGCGGAAGAAAAAAATTAGAAAAACATTTAAAAAGTTCTAAAAAGCCTAAAAAATAATTATGGCTTTTTAGATTATTGTTTATATCTTCATTTATTTTTCAAAATAATTTATACTTTTATAATTCATAGTAATATTTTAAAAAGTATAAAAATATTTGTTGTTAAAATCTTTTGGAATTTAATTTGCAATGCTTTTATAGAACTTACTTTGTATTATGCTTGTAGTTTAAATCATTTGATTAGTTTATAAATATTATTAGACAGATTTGATATTTAAAACTTAAGTGAATATTAAAAATTACGCAGCTTATAAATATAGTAATTTATATTAATTTAAATAAAATAATTGGTTTTAATAAGATATTAAAATACTTAAATTGATACTAAAAATTAAAATTGTAACTAAGCAGAAAAAATCGGATATTATTTTTTATTACAAAATAATTTTTAACAATACAAGCACTAAATACTAGATATTTTTATAAGATTTTCATTAGTTATTTTATACTTTTAAAAACTATTAAACAAACCTAGAAATTAAATTAATATCAAGATTTTAAATATTTTATAGGTGATATATCATTTCTATAATTGAAAATATTGACTATCTTAGACTTAAAATTTATATTAAAATCTTAAAAATAAATTTATATTTGACACTTTTTTGCCACTACATATTTTTATAATAAATTGATTTTTTAGAAGGAGTATAGATGTTATCAAGGAGAAATTTTATAAAAGGAGTAGCAGGAGTTGGCCTTAGTGCACCTTTAGCATTAAACGCTAATGACAATTTAGGAAAAGACATAAAATTTGATGAAATAGCTGATGTTATTATAATTGGAAGTGGTGTGAGTGCTCATATTTGTGCTGCTTATTTAGTAAAGAATAAAATTGATGTTTTAATGATTGAAAAGATGGATAGAATTGGTGGTAATTCTGCTTTATCTCAACAAGATTTTGCTGTTCTTAATTCAGATTTACAAATTAAAGCTGGCATAAAAGATAGCGAAGAATTATTTTTAAATGATTTAAATAAAGCTGGAGCTGGATATAATCATTTAGAACATTCTTTAAGAATTATAAGAAATTCAAATGAAGCATATGAATTTGCTAAAAGTTGTGGGGTTAAATATGCTGATAAGCTTAAGTTTTTAGGCGGTCATAGTGTTGCTAGAAGTGTTGAAACTATTGGCGGTGGTGGTGCTTGTATTAGCACTTTAAATGAATTTTTTATAAAACATAATGGAAAGATTAAAAACGAAACTAAATGTGATGAAATCATTCAAGATGAAAGTGGCAAAATAATTGGCGTAAGCGTTAGAGAAAATTATAGATTTAATAGAAATCTAGCAAATGATGATAGAGAGAATTTAAGTGGAGATAAAAAACACTATAAAGCAAGGCTTGCGGTAGTTTTTGCAACAGGTGGATTTAGCCGTGATATTGAGTTTAGAAGTATAGTAAATCCTAGATTAAGGTTGGCAAAAAGCCCTTCAAGTTTAGGTCAGACTGCTGGTGCATTAAAACAAATGTTAAAGGTAGGAGCAATCCCAACTCAATTAGCACTTAGTAGATTTTCTTTTGGAATTCCTACAGAAGATTTAATTTATGGGATTATGGTTGATTGCAATGCTAAAAGATTTTTAAATGAAGATGGGGATAGACAAGGTTTATCAAATAAAATTTTAGCTCATATGGAAAAGATTAACACAACAATTTATCCAATAATTATTTTTGATAGCACAGGATTTGCTAATTCGCACGACCCTAATAGAATGCAAAGTTTTATTACTGCAGGGAAAATGAAGAAATTTGATAGCCTAAGTGATTTAGCTAATAATTTTAAGCTTAATGAAAATGATTTATTAAAGACAATGCAAGATTATGAAACAGGCATTTCAAATAATAAAGATGAGTTTAAAAAAGATTTAAGTAAGATTAAAAATTCTAGTATGAGTAAAGCACCTTTTTATGCAATGACAGCTGCGCCAGGTCTTAGTTATACTCCAGGTGGTGTTTATGCTGATATAAATATGAGAGTTTTAAATATTAGTAACTATGAGCCAATTAAAGGGCTTTATGCGATTGGTGAGGCAACTGGTGGTGTTCATGGACAATCAAGGCTTACTAGTTGTTCTATTCCTGATTGTATGACTTCAGGAATTGCTTGTGCGAAAGATATTTTAAAAGGAGTATAAATGCAAAAATTATTAATGATTTTGATATTAAGTATTTTTGCATTAGGCAATGAATTTGCAATAAAACCACATCATATTGAAGTGAAATTAAAATGCACAGATTGTCATAAAGAAGCAAATGAAAAAGATTATAAAGCACTTGATTCTAATTCATGTCTAAGTTGTCATGGAAGTAAAGAGAAATTAGCAAAAAGGCTTGATTTTTTAAAAGGTAAAAACCCGCATAATAGTATTCATGATAATGCGAATTTAAATTGTTACACCTGTCATAATGAGCATAAGCCATCATTTAATATGTGTAATACTTGCCATAATACTAAAACTTGGATGAAGGAGATAAAATGAAAAAAACTATTATTTTTGTTTCATCTATTGTGGTTTTAACTTTAATTTTTGTATTTTTATCTCATAAAGCTATACAAATGACTGGAGATGATAAATTTTGTGCAAGTTGTCATGTAATGCAACCGATGAAGGAAGCTTATATTAAAGATGTTCATGGTGGTAATAATAATTTAGGTATTAAAGCAAATTGTGTTGATTGTCATTTGCCACACGATAATATAGTAAATTATCTAAGCACAAAAGCTTATAATGGCATTAAAGAATTTAGTATCACTGCTATTGGAGCTGATGAAAAGATAGATTGGTATGAAAAACTCAATCATAAAAAAGATTATGTTTATGATAGTGGATGCTTAAAATGTCATCAAGATATTACTAAAATTAATTCTAAAAATGAAATGCAAAATACAATGCATAAAAGATATTTAGATTACGCAAATGAATTAAAATGTGTAAGTTGTCATACCCATGTAGGTCATGATGGTTTAAGGGGCAAATTAGATAAAAAATGAAAAAATACACAATTTTATATGCAGAAGATGATTTAAATCTAGCAAGTCAAGTGATTGATTTGCTAGAACTACTTGATTTTAATGTGCTTTATGCTAAAGATGGCTTAAGTGCTTTAGATATATATTTAGCTAAAAAGCCTGATATATTATTACTTGATATTTCTATGCCAAAACTTGATGGTTTAAATTTATTAGAAAATATAAGAAATTCTGATAATAAAATTCCTGCTATTATGATTACAGCTTTAAGTGATAAACAAACTTTATTAAGTGCAGTTGAGCTTAATATTTGCAAGTATTTAATAAAACCTTTTGATAGGATTAAACTTGAAGATGCTTTAAAAAAGGCTATAAAAAGTATTAATAATAAAATTAAATTAAGCAATAATATATATTTAGATATTGATTTAAATGAGTTATTAATAAATGATGAGATTATTAAGCTTAGCAAAAAAGAATTTTTATTGCTTGAAATTTTGTTAAAAAGTAGTCCTAACATTGTAGATATTTATAAGATTTGCGATTATGTATATAATGATTATGATGTAAGTTCTGATGCTATTAAATCACTTATTAAAAATCTTAGAAAGAAATTAGGCGATAAAGGTATAATTCATAATGCAAATTCTCGTGGATACTATATCAAAATTACTTAATATAAGCATTCGCAAAAAAGCTTTTATATTTGTTTTAACTTTGATTATCTTTTTATGTTTTATTTTGAATTTTTTATATATTTCTTGGCATAAAAATTATTTATTTCAAAACAAAAATAGTTTTAATGATAGGTTTGAATATTTTTATAGTGATTTTTTAAATAATTTATTAAACAATACGCTTAGTATTAGTTATGAATTTAGTTCTAATTTAGATTATTTAAAAAATGATGAAAAGCTAAATAAATTAAATAAATTATTTTTAAATTTAAGCTCAAATGAGGCGTATTTAAAGGATATTAAATTATTTATTTTAAAAGAAAATATTTGCATAGAAAAAGATAAAATAAAATTAAATTGCCAATATGATTTTAATAATCAAACAGATATTTTACTTAGATTAAATACCGAACCAGTTTATTTAATTAATTTAAAAATAAATGAAAATTATGCGATTACTTATACAATAAGTGCAAAAAAATTATTAGATAATTTAAAAATTCAAGATGATTTTTTAGCTGCTTTAAAGTATGAAAATGAGTATTTTTATAATGAATTTGATTGGCAAAATAAAACTAAACTTTTAAAAAATGATGAAGATATAATTAAGTTAGATGATAAATATTATTTAAGTAATGAAATTATTTTAAATGATAGATTTTTAATATTGATTAAAAAAGATATTACAAAAGATTATAAAACTCATTTACATATAATAAAAAAGGCTTTTATAATTAGTGTGATTTTGGTATTTTTTGCTTTTATTGGGGTATATTTTGTTTTAGGATTTTTAATTAATAAATTATTAAAAACCGAAGAAAAACTAAGAAAATTAAATGCAAATTTACAAGAAGAAGTAAAAAATCAAGTTGAAATAATTAAGGCTAAATTAGATGAAAATACACAAAAAGAGCAATTGCTAAATCATCAATCAAAATTAGCTGCATTAGGTGAAATGATAGCTTGTATAGCTCATGAATATAGACAGCCATTAGCAACTTTAGGTGCAATTTCTAGTTATCTTGAGATTAGTTTAGAAAAACAAAAAATTGATGATAAGTTTCATCAAAAATTAAAAGAGATAAATCCTATTTTAAATTATATGTCAAAAACTATTGATGAATTTTATGATTTTTATAAGACAAAGCAAGAAAAAAGCTCTTTTTATGTTTATGAAGCTATTTTAAATTCTTTAACGATTTGTAATGCAAGCCTTACAAGGAATGCAATTAATACTACTTTAAGACTTGATAAGAATTTAAAAATAAATTCATATAAAAATAGTTTAGCTCATGCAATAATCAATCTCATTACAAATGCAAAAGATGCTTTAGTTAATATAAAAAATCCTTATATTATAATTAATCTTTATGCTTATAAAAATAATATTTACATTAGTATAAAAGATAATGGAATAGGGGTTAAAAAGGATTTAGAAGAAGAAATTTTTAAACCTTATTTTAGCACGAAAAATGGTTCAGGGCTTGGGCTTTTTATGATAAAAAATATTTTAAATAGCGAGTTAAATGCTGATGTATTTTTAAAAACTAGAAAAATTGGAGCTAATTTTTATATTAGGATTGCTTATGAATGAGTTGTTTTGTTTAATTGTAGGTAGTGGTATTAGTGGTTTAACATTGGCGAATTTATTGGTTAAACAAGATATTTTATTAATTGAGCAAGATGATGAATTAGGCGGAGCTAAGAGTTATTTAAATTTTGCTGCTAGTAATTCATCTTTTCAGCAACTAGCAAATATAAAAGATGATAAATTTTATGATGATTTGATTTCTTATTCAACTAATTATGCTGATTTTGCTTTATTAAAAGAGCTTAGTGAAAAATCAGCACAAGCTACTCAACTTTTAAAAAGTTTTGGGGTTGAATTTGAATTAGCTATATCAAATAGCTTAAATCATTCAGTTCCTAGAGAATTACACCCTTTAAAAAATGCTAAAGAAAGTGTGATAAATCCATTAATCAACAGATTGCTTAGTAAAAATGTAAATATATTAACTAAAGCTAAATTAATTGATTTTGATAATGGTATTGCAAGTATTTTACATAAAGATGAAATCATAAAAATTAAGGTTAAAAATATAGCTTTTTGCACTGGTGGATTTGCAAACGATAAAGAATTTATAAAAATTCATTATCCACTAGCTTATTATGCTAAAACTATGTCTAAGAACAATTCAAATTCTTTAAAGATTTTATTAAAAAATGGAGCAATCCCAACTCAATTAAGTCTAATGAGATTTGCTTTTGTTTTGCCTATGGATATTTTTAAATATGGAATTTTAATTAATTCTGATTTTAAAAGATTTGTTAGAGAAGATAGCTCAAGGCAAGATTTAGCAATAGCGATTTTAAATGAAATTAAAAATAATAAATTAGTTAAATTACTCCTAGATAATCACGGAATAAATTATATAAATGATACAAGTATATTTTACAAATACTATTCTTTAGAAGAAATTGATAAAAGATTAATTAATTGCGTTGATGAATATAATAGCTATTTTGGTAATAGGATTGATAAATTGGGTAAAAATCTTAATAATATTTCTATTAAAGCAATTAATAAGCCTATGTTTTATTTGGCTAATGTAGATGTTTATTTAAACTATACTTTAGGTGGGGTTAAATCAGATATATTTGCAAGAGTAGTTGATATAGATACTAATACAGCTAAGAATAATATGTTTGCTATAGGAGAAGTTAGTTCTATGTTTGGAGAAGCAAGGCTTAGTGGAGCTGCTAGCATAGCTTGTGTTGTATTTGCTATGAATGCTAGTAAATTTATGCTATCAATTTGAAAGTATTAATAATTTTTTTATAATCTAGCTAAATAGGAGAAAATATGAAGAAGAAATACTCATTTTTTAAAAACGCAAGTTATGCTTTAGCAGGGGTTAAAAGAGCTTTAAATGAAAGTGCTTTTAGGATAGAATTTATAATAGGAATTTGCTTTATTTTATTTGCTTTATTTTATCCTTTTTCTTTATTTGAAAAGGCATTTTTAATAGGTGTTATTATTTTAGTATTTGCTGCTGAATGCTTTAATACTTCTATTGAGAGCGTTGTAGATTTGGCAACTTCAAAATACCATAAACTTGCAAAAGATGCAAAAGACTTAGGCTCTGCTGGAGTATTTTTTACTATTTTAATAGCTGTTTTAACTTGGCTTAGCGTTTTATATAAGGAATTTTTATGAAAATAAGTGAGATTTATAAGATTTTAGATGAATTAAGCCCTTTTAATACTCAAGAAAGTTGGGATAATAGTGGGTTAATTTTAAGTAATGATGATAGTTGCGAAAGGATTTACCTTAGCCTTGATTTAGATTTTAATCAAGTAAAATCATTTTTATCAAATTCATTGATTATTACTCATCATCCTTTGATTTTTAAGGGTATTAAAAGTATTAAAAATGATTATGCTGGTAATATTTTAAAAGAATTAATCAAAAAAAATTGTGCTTTAATTTCTATGCACACAAATTATGATTTAAGTCATTTAAATAGATATTTTTGTGAAAAGTTTTTAGGCTTAGAAATAATTGAAAGCGATGGGTTTTTAGCTTATGCTAAGAATAATTTTAAAGATATTTATGAATTGGCTGATTTTTTAAAGGCTAAATTAAACTTAAAAAAAATATCAATATCTTTAGCAAAAGAAATAATTCAAACTGATTTAATAGGAATTTGCACGGGTTCTGGAATTTCATTGGCTAGTGAGCTTAAGAGTAATATATTTTTAACAGGAGATATTAAATATCACGACGCTTTAGCTCTTAGTGAAAATAATATAAGTTTAATTGATATTAAGCATTATGAAAGTGAGATTTGTTTTGCTAATTCTTTAGCGAGTAATTTGCAAAAATTACCGATAGAGATTATAATCAGCTCTTCAAAAAATCCATTTTTAGAGTATTAAGGACATACTATGAATAAACACCTATCACAATTAGTAGAGCTTTCTAAATTAGATAAAGAAATAGATAGTTTTTTACCACAAATTGAAAGTGCTAAAAGAGAAGCGAACAATTTAGAAGATAAAATTAAAAGTCTTGAGAATAAAAATTCAAAATTAGAAGAAAGCATAAAAGAAATTAGTGAGAGTAAAGTAAAAGTAGAAAATCACATAGCTCAATTTTCAACAAAAATCAATGAAACAGCTAAAAAAATTGCTTTAGTAAAAACAGAAAAAGAAGCAAACGCTTTAAAATTAGAAGAAGAAATCGCAAGAGAGCAATTAGAAGCTGCAAATGAAGAAATATCAAAATTAGAAAAAATAGTAGATAATAAAAAAGAAGAAATTAAAGAAAATCAAAAAGAAATTACTAAATTAAATGATGATTTAACTATAGCAATAGCTAATCAAAAATCAGCACTTGATGCTATTGAAGAAAAAAGAAAAGAAATTTATGTAAGAAAAGATAAGTTAGCTAGCGAAATTGATAGCAAAGTTTTCGGATTTTATGAAAAAATTAGAAAATGGGCTAAAAATACTGCAGTAGTTCCTGTTAAAAAACAAGCTTGCTATGGTTGTTTTATGCAACTAAATAGCAAAACTTTTAGCGCAGTTTTAAAAAGTGAAGAGATTAATAACTGCCCACATTGTGGAAGAATTTTATACATAGAAGAGTAATTTTTATAATTTAAAAAATGTATTTTTTTTATATTCTTGTTTCTATTTTAATTTATCCTTTATTCTTATTGGTTTTAATTCCTTTAAGTTTTAAGGATAAATATTCTAAACTTTATCAAAAATTTTTACCATTCAAAAAGCATAAAATAGCAGATATTCATTTTCATTTTGCAAGTTATGGAGAAGCTGTCGCTTTAGGCGAGTTGATTAAATATTATAAAAATAAAGGTTTTAAAATATTACTTACTTGTTCATCAAAAACAGGACTTATGAAAGCAAAAGAATTTGATGATAATGCTTTTTTACTACCTTATGAGCCATTATTATATTTATGGCTTAAACCTGCTAAGACTTTAATAGTATTTGAAGCAGAATTATGGTTAGCTTTACTTAAAATATATAAAGATTTTGATAAAAATACTATTTTATTAAACGCTAGAATGAAAGAAAATAGCTTTAAAAATTATAAAAAATTTAGTTTTTATTATGCAAAAATATTTTCATATTTTGATTTAATTCTTGCTCAAAGTAATGAAGATAAAGAAAGATTAGAATATTTTAATGCTAAAAATATAGAAGTTTTTACAAATATAAAGATTACAAATAAGCCAATAGTTACTAAGCAATTAAGCAAAAATAAAGAAATAATTTTAATTGCAAGCACTCACGAAAATGAAGAAGAAATAATTCTAAATAAGCTAGATAAAAATTTCTTAAAAGATAAATGTCTAATAATAGCACCAAGACACCCTGAAAGATTTCACAAGGTTGAAAAATTACTTAATAATAAGGGTTTTAATATTGTAAAATATAGCAATGATTGTGATGGATATTTAAAAAGTGAAGTATTTTTGCTAGATACTTTAGGAGAATTGATTAATTTTTATTCAATTAGTGATTATGTGATTTTGGGTGGTTCTTATGTTAAAATAGGCGGACATAATTTCGCCGAAGCTGCGTTTTTTGGCTGCAAAATCACTTCAGGAACTAATGTATTTTCTCAATATTCAAGTCTAAAATGTATAGAAAATATAAAAATTAGTGATGATATTGATTTTACAAATGTTAAAAATGCTAAAATCAAAAACGAATATACTTTCAACGCATTATGCGAAATATTAGATAGGAAAATAAATGAAACAAGATAAAGCATATAAATTATTAGCAATTCAAGAAGGAATTTCAAATTCAGCTGCTAAAGAATTAATAGATTTAGGTTTAGTAATGCACGGGGGCAAAAGATTAGAGATTGCAAGGGGTCTTATGCCTGTTAATACTATTTTTAAACTTGCAAAACCAGAGCTTAGCGTATTGTTTGAAGATGATAATTTATTAGCTATTAATAAGCCAATTGGTATTGCGAGCGAACATATTAAAAATAATTACACTCTTTTAAATAGACTTGATAAGGATACAAGTGGCATTGTATTATTTGCTAAAAATGAAGAGTTTTTAAAGGCTGCAAAAAACGAATATAAAAAAGAAAAAGTGCAAAAACTCTACCTAGCAATTACTAATAAAATAGTAAGCGAAGGAATGGAGATTGATGAGCCAATTTTAACCATAAAAGGCAAAAGTGCATTTAGTAAGATTAGTAATAGCGAAAACGCAAAATACGCTTATACTAAAATAGAGCCTTTAATTATAGAAGGTAAAAAAACCTTATTAAAAGTGCAAATTGCAACAGGTAGAACCCATCAGATAAGAGTTCATTTAAATAGCGTTGGTCTAGGAATTTTAGGCGATGTTAAATATAGTAAAATAATTAGCTCAAGGCTAATGCTTCATTGTGCTAGGACAAAAATATTTGATTATGATATAAAAACTCCTATGCCAAATGATTTTCATAAAGACTTTGAATTAAAAGGGCTTAATTTAGACTTTTTATTTTAATTTTTAATGCTTTTAAGATAGTTTTTATTTTAAAAGCATTGGAATTTTATAAATTATACTTTACCAACGATAAAGCTTATAATTATTACACTTTGTTTAATTGCTGAAATTAAAATAAATCCCTTTAAGCATAGTAAAGGAATAATAATGTTAGATGTAATGCAAATTCAAGAAATTTTACCACATAGACCACCATTTTTGTTAGTTGATAAAATCACAGAAATCAATCTTGATGAAGGTTATGTATTAGGTTATAAAAATGTTAGTATAAGTGATCAAGTATTTGCAGGACACTTTCCAGGTCATCCGATTTATCCAGGAGTTTTAATATTAGAAGGAATGGCTCAAACGGGTGGAATTTTAGCTTTTCAGAGTATGAAAGATAGTGTTGATCCTAAAAGCAAGGTAGTATATTTTACAGGAATGGAAGAAGTAAAATTCAAATCACCAGTAAGACCAGGCGATAAATTAGTATATAAAATGAGCGTTGTTAAAAATCGTGGAGCAATGTGGGTGTTTAGTGGCGAGGCTTATGTAGATGATACATTATGCACTCAAGCAATTTTAAAAGCGATGATAGTAGATAAATGATTTCAGATTTAGCAATAATAGAAAATGGTGCAAAAATAGGCAAAAATGTTAGCATTGAGCCTTTTGCATATATAGGAAGTAATGTAGAAATTGGTGATAATTGCATTATTAAAAGTGGTGCAAGAATTTTAGGAAATACAAAAATAGGAAATAATTGCAAGATTTTTTCTTATGCTATTTTAGGTGATATTCCACAAGATATTTCTTATAAAAACGATGATTTTTCAGCTTTAATAATAGGTGATAACACAACTATTCGTGAGTTTTGCACTATAAATTGTGGCACACAAAAAGGCGATGGATATACAAGAGTTGGAAATAATAATTTCATAATGGCTTATGTTCATATTGCACACGATTGCACCTTAGCTGATAATATAATTTTAGCAAACAATGTAACCTTAGCAGGGCATGTTGAAGTTGGCTCATTTAGTGTGATTGGCGGACTTACTCCGGTTCATCAATGGGTTAAAATAGGCGATTATTGTATGCTTGGAGGTGCTTCAGCATTATCTCAAGATTTACCACATTTTTGTCTAGCTGAAGGTAATCGTGCTTATGTTAGAAGTCTTAATTTAGTAGGGCTTAGAAGACATTTAGAAAAAGATAAAATAAATGAATTAAGTGAAGCATTTAGTAAGATTTTTAGAAGTAAAACAGGGCTAATTAGCGATAGAGCAAAAGCTTTATATGAGAGTTCAAATTCTGCCGAAGTTGTTAAATTATGCTCGTTTATTTTAAATACAAAGCGTGGAATTCCAGTGAAAGGAAATGATAATGAGCAATAATATTTGTAGTTTTTGTGGCAAATCTTATCCGTTTGACCTACTTTCAAATGGCAAAAATAATACAATTTGTCCTACTTGTGCTGGTGTTATATTTAAAATGTATGATGCTAAAAATAAAGAATTAGCAGTAGATGAGGTAGCTGATAGTTTAAAAGATATAAGTTCAAAAGCTTTAAAATCTCATTTGGATAATTATGTAATAGGTCAGGATAGAGCAAAAAAGGTTTTAAGCGTAAGCGTTCATAATCATTATAAAAGGCTTATGAGTAATGCCGATGAGAGTGATGTAGAATTAGCAAAATCAAATGTTTTATTAGTAGGACCTACAGGAAGTGGTAAGACGCTTTTAGCTCAAACTATGGCAAAAGCACTTGATATTCCTATAGCAATTTGTGATGCTACGAGTTTAACTGAAGCTGGATATGTAGGAGAAGATGTTGAAAATATCTTAACAAGACTTTTACAAGCAGCTGATTATAATGTTGAGCGCGCAGAATGTGGGATAATTTTCATTGATGAAATTGATAAAATCGCAAGAAAGGGAGAAAACCGCTCAATTACAAGAGATGTAAGTGGAGAAGGCGTTCAGCAAGCATTGCTTAAGATAATAGAAGGTAGCGTTGTAAATGTCCCACCACAAGGCGGTAGAAAACACCCAAATCAAGAATTTATTCAAGTTGATACTTCAAATATTTTATTTATTTGTGGTGGTGCTTTTGATGGAATTGAAGAGATTTTAAAGCAAAAGCAAGGCGAGAATGTAATGGGTTTTGATACTACTAGCGTTAAACTTAGTGAAGATGAATTGTATTCACATATTGAGCCTGATGATTTGATTAAATTTGGTCTAATTCCTGAATTAGTTGGAAGATTGCACGCAATTGCAAGTCTTAATGAAATTAGCGAAGAAGATATGGTAAGAATTTTAATTGAGCCAAAAAATTCAATAATTAAGCAATATCAAAAGATTTTTGAATTTGATGGTGTTAAATTAGAATTTGATAAAGACGCACTTTTAGCTATTGCTAAAAAAGCTCTTGATAGAAAAACAGGAGCAAGAGGTCTTCGTGGGATATTAGAACAATTATTACTTGATTTAATGTTTGATTTAGATAAATATGAAGGTTATGAAATCGTTATAAATAAAGATTTTGTTAATGGCGAAGGCGATGCTATTTTTTTAAAAATTAAGGATAATAAATGATACTAGACCATTTAATAGGGTTATTTTCAAGTGATATGGGTATTGATTTAGGCACAGCAAATACTCTTGTGCTAGTAAAAGATAAGGGTGTAGTAATTGATGAGCCAAGTGTTGTAGCAGTTCAACATACAAAATATGGAAAGAGCAAAATTTTAGCAGTTGGTAAAGAAGCTAAAGAAATGCTAGGCAAAACTCCTAGCGATATTCAAGCAATTCGCCCTATGAGAGATGGGGTTATAGCTGATTTTGATATGACTGAAAAAATGATTAGATATTTTATTGAAAAAACACATAAAAGAAAGAGTTTTTTACGCCCTAGAATATTAATATCAGTTCCTTATGGTCTAACTCAAGTTGAAAGAAAAGCAGTTCGCGAAAGTGCTTTGAGTGCTGGTGCAAGAGAAGTGTATTTGGTTGAAGAGCCAATGGCTGCAGCAATTGGTGCAAATCTTCCCGTGCAAGAACCTGTCGGCTCATTAGTAGTTGATATTGGTGGTGGAACTACTGAAATAGGAGTTATTACTCTAGGTGGTCTTCATACTGCAAAAAGTATTAGAACAGCAGGAGATAAGTTAGATAGTTCAATTGTAAATTATGTAAAAGAAAAATACAATCTAATAATAGGCGAAAGAACTAGCGAAGATATTAAAATCCAAGTTGGTTCAGCTATTCAATTGCCTGAAGAATTAACTATAGTTGTTAAAGGAAAAGACCAAGTAAAAGGGCTTTTAAGTAAGGTTGAGCTAAGTAGTGAAGATATTCGTGAAGCTATAAAAGAGCCTTTAAAAGAAATTGCTGATGCGCTTAAGTTCGTATTAGAAAATACAAAACCAGAACTTGCAGGCGATATTGTAGAAAATGGTATAGTGCTAACTGGTGGTGGAGCATTAATCCGTGGAATTGATAAATATTTAAGCGATATTGTAAAATTACCTGTTTATGTTGCTGATGAGCCACTTCACGCAGTAGCAAGGGGAACTGGAAAAATACTTGAAGAGATTTCTTTACTAAGACAAATAGTAAATGATGAATAAATTTAAATTATTACTCCTAATATGCGTTTTGCTTACATCTTCTTATTATTTTGTAGCAGATGTTAAAAATGCTGTTTTAGGGGTTAATGATTTTGTTTTAAATAAGCTTTATAATGCTTATGATTACACCAAACAAAATATTACTAAATATTTTAATCAAGTAAATCAGATAGATGAATTAAGCACAGAAAATAAAAAGCTAAAACAATACAAATTCTTATATGATAATTTAGTTATAGAATATAACAATCTTGCAAAAGCCCATAATCTTAAAAAATATGAATTTGAATTAGCCTTAACTAGGGTATTATCTTATGAAAAAATTGGAAGTTTAACTAAATTTTGGATGAGTTATGATGGTATAAAGCCTGATATTACTTATGGTTTGATATATGATAATAATGCAGTGGGGATTATGTATTCAAATAATAATAGAGCTTATGCACTTAGTTTAAATGATGAAAAATGTGTTTTTTCTGTGGTTGTTGGGGAAAATAAAACTCCTGCTATTTTACAAGGTAGTAAAAATTCAATTTATGTTAATTTCGTTACTGATTATAAAGAATTAAATATAGGAGATTTGGTTTATACGAGTGGAAAGGATTTGATTTTTCCAGAGGGTATTTATGTTGGAAAAGTAGTAAAAATCATAGATGAAGCTGGGTATAAAAGAGCTATTTTAGAAGATACAAAAACTCTTAGTCCTTATAGATATGTTTATATGGTAAGTGCTAAAGAGAACTCACAAGAAATTAAAAATTAAAATCTTAAATTATTTTTTATTAATTTACCCTTTGTTAATAGGGGGGGGGTGTAGAATAATTACTTCATTTTAAAAAAGGAGTAATTATGGATAAGAGTTCCATTTTAATGTTGCTTGATAATAAAATTTCAAGTGAGCAAAAGTTTATGCTAAATGATAAACTTGATAATTTAAGCGAAGAAAAATATAAAAACCTTCCACTAATCCCGTTAAAAAGCCCAATTTTAGCAGCAGTTTTAGGATTTTTCTTCGGAGTTTGGGGTGTTGATAGATTTTATCAAGGAAATATGCTGTTAGGATTTTTAAAAATAAGTCTATTTTTAATAGGCTTAGCTTCAACACTTATATTTATCGGAGTTTTTATTTTATGGGCTTTATATATTTATGTATTAGTTGATATATATTTTGTATATAAAGCAGTTCAAAAAGACAATTACACAAAAATATTACAAATAATAGGATGATTTTATGAAAACAGATTTTTTAATTTCTAACAAAGGTCAAGAATTAATCAAAAACGAAGAAGAATTAAGGGTAAAGTTGAGTGAATTTGTAGGAGAATTGCCAAATGCTGCAATAGTTGATGAATTAAGCAATGCGGCAAAATACTATACAAATAATGGCGAATCAAATACAGCAAGATATTCTTTTAGACTAAAAGATATATGCCTTCCTACATTATTGTTTAGTTATTTTAGTTATGCGTTGCGTTCTATGTGGATTTATGCAGGAATTGTTTATGGGGCAATTGTGGTTTTATCTTTTTTTGGTTATTTTTATTTTAAACCAAAGGGCTTATCAAATTCTTTTGATTTTTCTTATATTAGTTATGTTTTAATTTATGTAATTATCAGCGTTTTAACAAGTGCAACTTATAGATATTTTTTATTAAAAGAATTTTTCACTAAATACGAATTAACACTTATTAGCAAACCTAGAAAACCCATAAATATCTTAATAGCTATTGGATTTATTATTGCTTTATTGTTAGTTATAAAATTAATTAGCCTTTTTATTGTAGGTGCTAGTGTAATGGCTATTGGTGGTGTAACTAGATGGTAAGAATAGGAATTTAAAATTCCTATTTTATATAGCTTAAAGATTTTTTAAGCTTTTTTAATCTTTCTAAATCTTTATGCTTTAATTTTAATAAAGTTTCAATTAATTGAGTATGCAAAGCTTGTAATTCTACTAATTCATCTTTACTTAGAGTATCTAGCCAATTGCTATTAATTTTATCTTCTAGCTCATTGGCTAAACTTTCTAATTTTAATTCAACCCTGAAAACCCATAAATATTTTAATAGCTATTGGATTTATTATTGCTTTATTGTTAGTTATAAAATTAATTAGCCTTTTTATTGTAGGTGCTAGTGTGATGGCTATTGGTGGTGTAACTAGATGGTAAGAATAGGAATTTAAAATTCCTATTTTATATAGCTTAAAGATTTTTTAAGCTTTTTTAATCTTTCTAAATCTTTATGCTTTAATTTTAATAAAGTTTCAATTAATTGAGTATGCAAAGCTTGTAATTCTACTAATTCATCTTTACTTAGAGTATTTAGCCAATTGCTATTAATTTTCTCTTCTAGCTCATTGGCTAAACTTTCTAATTCGTAAAAGTCTTCATTAACTAATGCTAATTTGATTTTAGTTATCAATGTTTGCTCTCTAAATATGAAATTACGCCTAAAGCAGCGTTAGCACCATCAGCCGCAGCACAAACAACTTGTCTTGGAGCATCTACTCTTAAATCTCCTGCAGCAAACAAGCCTTCAACACTCGTTCTCATTTTTAAATCAACCTTAACAGCATCTCCTACCATTTCGCACAAAAATGAGCCATCAGTTTGTTTTAATACTTCATTTCTCACATCAAGTCCTACGAAAGTAAATATCCCTGGAACTGCTAAATCTTTTTTGCTACCATCATTAAATGCTATTTTAACGCCTGTAACTCCAGCATTATCTCCTACAACTTCTTCTACTTTAGCATTTAAAATGAACTCAATTTTTTCATTTTTCTTAGCCCTTTCAACGGTTGATGGAGCTGCACGAAAACCTTCTCTTCTGTGGATTAAATATACTTTAGAGCATAGATTAGCTAGATAAAGTGCTTCTTCAAGTGCGGTATCTCCACCACCTAAAACTGCAACTTCTTTTTTTCTATAAAACGCACCATCGCAAGTTGCACATGTACTTACTCCACGACCAAAAAATTCATTTTCACCTATAAAACCAGCTTTTTTAGGAGCTGCTCCTGTGCAAACTATAACAGCTTTAGCATCTTCGCTTGAATTATCAGAGAAAATTATTTTAAAATTCTCGCCATTTTTTTCAACTCTAATTACTTCTTTTTGCTCAATTTTTAGACCAAATCTAGTGCTTTGCTCACTCCAAGGTGCCATAAAACTAATTCCATCCATTACGGTTGCAACGCCTGGGTAATTCTCCATCTCACTTGAGCTTGTGATTTGTCCGCCTGGCATAAATTTTTCATACATTACAACATTTTTAAGCCCACCACGAGTTGCATACAATCCTGCACTAAGACCAGCAGGGCCACCACCAATAATAGCTAAATCTAACATTTTATCTCCTAATTAATAATTTTTATTATTTAATAATAACTTTATTAAGTTAATCACCTTTTAATATTTTGTATATTAAAGTATTAACATTTTACCATTTTTCTAGGTGAAGTTTTAAAATGTTTTTTATAAGCTTTATAAAAATTACTATTATTACTATAACCAATCATATTAGCTATTTTTTCTATAGAAAGGTCAGTATTGTCAATAAGAAGTTTTGCTTTTTGCATACGACTTTCTAATAAGATTTGTGAAAAAGTTTTACCAATTTTTTTAGGAAGTAATTTTGAAATATAAATTGGATGATATCCAAATAAAGAAGCTATATCAAGTAAAGTAACATTATTAGAATTTAAATTTATATATTCAATAATCTTATCTACTAATGTAAGTTTTACCGGTAAATTTTGATTTTTATACTCTGCTGAAATATACATACAAATAGACATTACCAATGGTTTTATTATTTTTTGTGTGTTTATACTTTTATTTGAGTATTCTAAAATAATAATTCCTAGCAAACGCCATATAATTGAATTTTTAGGAATTGACAAATGCACATATTCATCAGAAAATTTATTTTTATTTGGTTCTAAGAAGAAATTAAGCATTGCAATGTCTAATAGAAATGATGGTAAAAATTCTTGTATAAATATATCTTGTTTAATTAAAATACCTATTATAATCCCTTCGTTTTTTGAATTTTTTCTAGCTGCATAACCATTATAAGGTTGTCCAATATAACAATCGCCTTCACATATTTTAATACTATCTTTATATTGGTTGCTATAGCTTTCATAGTCTCCTTTTAAAGCAAAGTGTAAAAATATAAAGTCATGACGATGAAAAACTTCATTTAAAATTTTTCCTTTAAAAACACAAATCATTATATCTTCATCATTTTCTCCAGGCCAATGAGAAACTAATTCATTATTTTTATACTTTTCATTTGGGCTAAAGTTCCAATTTAGTTTTGAAAATTTTTTACCTAATTTTTCTAAAGCTTTATTAATTTCATTATCATATTTTGTTATCACTATTAAATCCTTAGGCTAAAATAAGCCACATTTTACATTAATATATAGCGTTGTTTTTTATTAGCAAAAAAACTATACTTAAAATTAATTATTAAAAAATCAGATAAATAAAAGGAAAAAAAGATTGTGCTAATAAATTTAGGTAAAAATTCGTTTGGATACGGCTATCCAGTCCCAACACTAATGGTTGCAACTTATAATGATGATAATTCTGTAAATGTTATGAATTTGCATGAAGCTATGAGAACTAATTATGGAGATTTAGCATTATGTATTGGTCCACGCAGTAAAACATATAAAAATGTTAGTAAAAGAAAAGCACTTACAATATCACTTGTAAATCAAAATGTTTTAGCTGCTGTTGATTATTTTGGTAGTGTTTCTGGTTTTAATGTGCCTAATAAATTTGAAAAAACAGGACTAAAAGCAGTTAAAAGTCAATATGTAGATGCACCTATTATTGAAAATTGTCCTGTAGTAATAGAATGTGAACTAATAGAAATTATTAATAATTTTAATTTCGGCACTATTCTTGCAAGAGTTGTAAATATTGCGGCTGATAATAGTGTGATTGATAAAAATGGTAAAATTGATGCTTTAAAAGCTGGGATAATTTTATACGACCCATTTGGGACAAACTATATATCACTTAAAGAGATTGTAGGTAAGCCTTGGAGTGATGGAAGAAAGTTTTTATAAAATGTATTAAATTTTAAGCTCATCTTGAGCTTAAAATTTTGCAATTATTTTTCATTTTTAATATTTTCATCATAATTTATTTCATTGGCAAATAATCTAGTTCTAAATTTATTATATTGTTTATTTATAGGACTTCTAGTTTCATCAAACTCGTCTATTTTAATATCTGCAATATCACAAACTAAATGTATTAAATCATCGCTCATAAAAGGTAAATCTTTAGCTTTATTTAAATCTTTTAATAGTTTTTTATGATTTTCTTCAAAAGAATTTGAATAAAGGATTATAAAAGGTATTTCAGCAGTAATTTTATCTAAAATATGCCCTAAAACAGATTTACTTTTATCATCATATAAGCTTTCAGCATGGTCGCTTAAATAAATTATCAAACTATCATCATTTTTAAATATATCATAAATATTTTGGATTATATAATCAGTATAAAGTATGGAATTATAATATTCTGCTATGCTTTTTTTATCGCTTATATTAGTTTTAATATCGCTTTCATTAAATTTTGCAAATTCTTTAGGATAGCGTTTTTTATAATTTCCGTGATTTCCTAAAAGATGAATTACTATGAAATTATTATCATTTAATTTTAGGTTTTTAATAATAGGCAATAAAACCCCATCATATTTTGCATAACTTAAAGTATCGCTAGAGCTCATATATTTATTTGTAAAATAAGAAAAATCACTCATAATACCAACACTAGCAGCATTATTTCCCCATTCGCTAATATAGTCTTGATTAGATATCCAAAAGGTTTTGTAATTTGCTAATTTGAATAAATTAATAATGTCTAAATTCTCATAAAATTTTCTTTCACTTAAATTATCTAAATTAGCAAAATTAAGTAATACACTCATTACTGGATTTGTAGAAGCATAAGGGGCAATAACATCAGAATAAATTATTTTATTTTTTATATTTATTAGGTTAGGTGTGGTGTTTAATCCTTGCCCGTAGTCTTGATAAGCACTTCTTCTTGAGCTTTCTCCTATTAGTAAAACTATATTTTTTATGTTTTCATTAGCTTTTAATTTTTCGTGATTATTAGCAATTTTTAAATAACTCTTTTGCATTATTTTAGAATTAATCAAAATATCATCTGTATAAATTAATTCTTTATTAAATTTAATAAAAGGAATATTTATATATCTACTAAAATCATATTTAATAGCTCTTCTTAAATCATTCCCAAAGCACACTACAAAGATTAAAATAATAAAAGCTATGTTTAATTTGTTATTTATTTTTATATTTATTTTAATTTTTAATAAAAATAAAGCCACAATTATAAAAATTAAAATTCCAAAGAATTTAAAATTAATATATATTGATACAAACTCAATACTTTCAGCCATATTTGTATTTAAAAATGCTTCTAAGAAACTTGGATTTAAAAAATTATTAAAATTAATTACTAAAAAAGATTGAATAAAGATTACAAAGAAATTATAAATTATTAAAAATCTTAAAATACCCCCCCCCATAAGGGATTTTAGATTTTATAATATAGATTAGAAAATATACAAATAAGATTATAAAAATTAGCGTAACTGAAGTAGATTTTATATATTTTAAATCTTGAATAATGCCTTGATTTATAATCTTATTAGAAAACAATACTAAGCAAAAAATATTGCTTAGTGTAAAATATAAAAATATTCCAAAATGCTTTAAAACAAATTCAGTAAAATTATTCTTCATCTTTAGCCTTTTTTTGCAAGATATTTAGGGTTGTATTTACTATACTAAATGCTAAAGCAGTATAAATATATGCTTTATTTATATGAATATTTAAACCTTCAACTATTAAAACACCACCAACTAAGACTAAAAATGTTAAAGCTAGAGTTTTTAATTCTTGGAATTTTTCTACTAAATCTCCAATCCATTTACTAGCAATCATCATAAACATCATAGCAATTATTACAGCTAATATCATAATGCTAAGCTCATCAGCAATTCCTACTGCAGTAATTACACTATCTAAAGAAAAAATTATATCAATTAAAGCAATTTCAATTATTACAACAAAGAAATTTGAGCTAGCCTTAAAATTACTATTATCACTATGCTCGTTTTTTTGCATTGATATTAGTTCTTTAATTGATTTAATTATTAAAAATATTCCCCCACCAATTAAGACAATATCTCTACCGCTAAAATCTTGACCTAAGATATTAAATAAAGGTTTTGTAAGTTTAACAAGCCAAAAGATACTAAATAAAAGTGCTATACGAGTTAGCATAGCAAAACCAAGCCCTAAAATACGGCCTTTGTTTTGAAGGTGTTTTGGTAATTTACTTACTAAAATAGTAAGAAAAATAATATTATCTATTCCTAAAACTATCTCAAGTAATACTAAAGTTACGAAAGATAATATGCCTTCTGAAGTGAAAATCCATTCAAACATAATTGTCCTTTTTATTGATTAAAAAATGCTATCCTAACCGAAATTTTTTAAAGGAGATTAAATGAGATTAGAACACGATTTTTTAGGCGAACTTGAAATTGCTGATGATATTTATTATGGAGTTCAGACCTTAAGAGCAGTGCAAAATTTTGACATTTCAGGAAAGCGTTTAAAGGACTTTCCAAGACTAATTATATCTTTTGCGAAAGTAAAAAAAGCAGCAGCTTTAGCTAATTATGAATTAGGCTTAATTAATGAAGAGATTAAAAACGCTATTTGTTTTGCTTGTGATGAATTAATAGCTGGAAAATATAAAGACCAATTCGTTGTAGATATGATACAAGGTGGTGCAGGAACTTCTACAAATATGAATGCAAATGAAGTTATAGCAAATATTGCTTTAGAAAAATTAGGGCATAAAAAAGGTGAGTATGAGTATTGCCATCCAAATGACCATGTGAATTTATCTCAAAGCACAAATGATGCTTATCCAACATCTTTAAGAGTTGCTTTATATGATTATTTAAGTGATTTAATGAAAGCTATGAATTATTTAAAAGCAGCTTATGAAAGAAAAGCAATTGAGTTTAAAGATATTATAAAAATGGGAAGAACCCAGCTTCAAGATGCAGTTCCGATGACTTTAGGAAGAGAATTTAAAACTTTTGCTGTAATGCTTGGCGAAGATATACAAAGAGTTAGCGAAGCAAGAAGCTTAATTTTAGAAATTAACTTGGGTGCAACTGCTATTGGAACAGGAATTAATTCTCATCCTGATTATCCACCAATCGTTGCAAAACACCTTCAATATATAACAGGTGCAAATTTTGTAATAGCAGATGATTTAATAGAAGCTACACAAGATACAGGAGCTTTTGTTCAAATTAGTGGAGTTTTAAAAAGAGTTGCAACAAAATTAAGTAAAGTTTGCAATGATTTAAGATTGCTTTCTAGTGGTCCAAAATGTGGTTTAAATGAAATTAACTTACCAAAAATGCAACCAGGCTCATCAATTATGCCAGGTAAGGTAAATCCAGTTATCCCTGAAGTGGTAAATCAAGTGTGTTATTATGTAATTGGTGCTGATGTTAGTGTTACTTTAGCTTGTGAAGGCGGACAATTACAATTAAATGTATTTGAACCACTTGCAGCATATAGTTTATTAAATAGTATTTGTATGCTTGAGCGTTCTATGAAGACTTTAGCTGATAAATGTGTAGATGGTATCACAGCAAATAAACAAATATGCGAAGATTTTGTGATGAATAGTATAGGAATTGTAACTGCACTAAATCCTTATATAGGTTATGAAAATAGTGCAAGTATTGCAAAAGTTGCATTGCAAACGGGTGCAAGAGTTTATGATTTAGTTTTAGAGCGTAAATTAATGGATAAAGAAAAGCTTGATAAGATTTTAAGTCCTGAGTTTATGTTAAAGCCACATATGGGAGAAATTAAATAATATTTTGAAATAGGAATTTTAAATTCCTATTTCTTTAAAAGTAATAGATAATAATTTAATCTAAATAATAAAAATTATTATTTATTGCTTTTGTTTAAATTTAGCTAATTTTTTTTAGTTAAAATTTATCTTTAACAATCACAAGGAATAACAATGTATAAGATGATATCAAGTATGAAATTAAGCATAATTTTGTTTTTGTTGTTTGCTTTTGCTAGTGGTTTAGCAACTTTTATAGAAAGCAAATATGGAACTCCTACAGCTTGGGCTTTAATATATGCTAGCTGGTGGTTTGCTGCTATTCAGGTATTGCTAGGAATTAATTTATTTTTTGCAATATTTAGATATAAAATGTATGAAAAATTACCACTTTTTATATTCCATCTTAGTTTTTTATTTATGCTACTTGGCTCTGCACTTACTAGGTATTATGGATTTGAAGGATATATTCATATAAGAGAAAATGAAACTTCAAATATAGTAAGCTCAAGAGAAGCATTTTTTAGTATTTCTGCTATGAAAGATAATAAATACTATTCAAGCGATGAGTTTAAATATATAAGCGTAATAGGTCATAATGATGTAGATATTAACTTAGATTTAGACGGCAAAATAGCTAATTTAAAATTAGAAAAAGTTATTTTACACGCAAAACCAGCTTATAAAGAAGAAATAGGTGGAAAACCTTTTGTGTTATTAAATGTTTCAGGAGAGCAAGGCTCAAGTGCATTAGCTCTTGATGAAGGTAGATTTGTTGTATTAGGAGAAGTTGTAATAGCAAATAAAAAAGCTATTTCAATGAATGCTAAGCTTTTAGAATTTAACGAAAACAAAATTAAAGCGAATTTTGATTTAGAAATATTTGATGTTAAAAATAAGAAAAATATAAAATTATTAGCTGATAATGAATTTAGCCTTGATGATGGAATGGTAATTTCATTTGAAAATTACAAAATTGGATTTGATAAATTTTACAAAAATGGCGTTAAATACTACGAAGATAGCAAAGATAGCGAGTATCCAAATGCTTATTTAGTAAAAGTAACTTATGATAATGATAGTTTATACGCATATTTATTTGAAGGAGAAGGGCAAAAAATCACTCTAGCAAATCAAACTTTTAGCATATCTTATACTGCTAAATTACTTGAATTACCATTTAGCTTTACTTTAAACAAATTTGAATTAGAGCGTTATATGGCTTCAAATTCTCCGAAATCTTATGCAAGTTATATTAGAATAAATGATGATGAAAGTAAGGATTATAAGATTTATATGAATAATGTATTAGACCATAAAGGTTATAGATTTTATCAAAGCTCATACGATAAAGATGAGCTAGGAACTATTTTAAGTGTAAATCAAGACCCAGGCAAAATACCAACTTATATTGGATATTTATTATTAGGTATAGGATTATTTTTAAACTTGATTTACAAAAACTCACGCTTTATGATTTTAACAAAACGCTTAGCAAAAATGAGTTCATTAGTGCTTTTACTTAGTGCTTTAACTCCGCTTTTACATTCTGATGACATTAATGAAGCTATAGATAATGCTAATAAAAATCTAGCCCCAGTTAGCCTAGAAGAGCATGTAAAAGAATTAAGCGTTTTACCAGTTCAAAAAGACAATGGAAGAATAGCTCCATTTGGCTCATTAGCACTTGATTTAGTAAATAAAATTCATAAAACAAGCACTTATCAAGGCAAAGATGCAACAGAGCTTTTAATATGGATTATGAGTGATTTTAAAGACTTTTCTAAAGAAAAATTTATTTATCTAAGCAATCAAGAAATAAGAGATTTTTTAAATCTTGGCAAGGGTAAATATGCTAGTTTTTATGATTTTTTTCCAAATAATGTATATGCTTTAAAAGATGAAGTAGATAAAGCTTTAAGAACCAATCCAAACAAGCGTGGAACTTATGAAAAAGAATTATTAAAAGTTGATGAGCGTTTAAATCTTTTATATTACGCTTCTTTAGGTGGTTATGTAAGAGCTAGTTTTGAAGATGGTAAAGCTTTAAATGTCTTAGAAACTAGCAAACCTGATTTAAAAGCTTATTTTTTATCATTAATAAATGCAAATAAAGACAATAATTATGCTTTAAGCTCAAAGATTTTAAATGAGATTAAGGCAAGTCAAGGAACTAATATTGATGAAGCAAAATTTAAATTAGAAATCGCTTTTGATAAGGTAGGGATTTTTACAAAATTAAGCCCTGTTTATTTATTAGGTGGTTTAGTGCTATTAATTTTAGTATTTTCAAGAATGATTAGTGGTAAAACAAGTCTAAAAACTGCCTTTAAAATAGTTTATTATCTAAATATTTTAGTTTTCATAGTTCATACAATTGCACTTGCTATTAGGGGATATTTAAGTGGTCATGCACCTTGGTCAAATTCTTATGAAAGTTTATTGTATATTTCTTGGGCATTAAGCTTAAGTGGTATTGTATTTTCTAAAAAAAGTCCTATTTCATTATCGCTTACATCAATTCTTGCAGCTATTGTTTTAATGGTAGCTCATCTTAGTTCAATTGACCCACAAATAGGCAATCTCGCACCTGTTTTACAAAGTTATTGGCTAACAATTCATGTTAGTATCATAACTGCTAGTTATGGATTTTTAGGTCTATGTGCTTTACTTGGAATTTTTGTATTAGTTTTATTTATTATGTTAGGAAAAAATAAAAAGCTAAATGAAAGAATAAAATCAAATATAAAAGAAGCTACAATGATTAACGAAATGGCTATGATTTTAGGCTTATCATTGCTTACTTTAGGTAATTTCTTAGGTGGTGTTTGGGCTAATGAATCTTGGGGAAGATATTGGGGCTGGGATAGTAAAGAAACTTGGGCTTTAGTATCTATTTTAGTTTATGCTGCAGTTTTACACATTAGAATGATTAAAGGAATAAATAATCAATTTACATTTGCAGTATGCTCTATGTTTGCATATTTGAGTATTATTATGACTTATTTTGGAGTGAATTACTTTTTAACAGGTATGCACTCATATGCTGCAGGAGAAGCTGCTAGCGTGCCTATTTATGCTTACATTAGCGTAGGAGTTATGGCGTTATTAGCGATTGTTGCAAGTAAAAATAAAAAGGAAGCAGAACTTTTATGAGAGATAATGTATTTATAATTGTCGGTGTAGTAGCTTTTTTAGTAATTATTGCTCTAGTTTTTTATTTTATAATCAAGAGCTCAAAAAATAAAGAAAATCAAATTCTTACACAAGAAAAGCAAGAAGTAGTCAAGAAAGTAAATGCTTTAGATGATTTGATAAAAGCAGCAAAGAGTGCAAAAACTCCAGCTGCTTTAAATAAAGTAGTTTTAGCGTTTTTACAAAGTCAAAGTCTTGAAAATAGAGCAAGTCTTACAACTTTAAGTGAAGATGCTAAAAAAAAATTAGGATTTATTAGTGTTGTTTGTGCTAACAAATGTGCTGAAGCAAAATTAATTGCTTTTTTAAATCACGAATTGGGTAAAAAATATCCAAGTTACAAAAGAGAAATAGATTTATATGAGAATTTAGGACTTGCAAGAAGAAGGATGAAGTAATTGAATAAACTTTATTTTAGGTATCTTGCTAGCCTTTATCTTAAAAATTGTTTAATTTTTATTATTGCTTTTGTAGGATTTTATTTATTTATAGATATTTTAATTAATTATAAAAAGCTGCATTTAAATACCAATATATTCTTATTATATATTGTATATACAATGCTTACAGCTTTTTATTATATATTGCCAATAGCTTTAATACTTGCTATGATTTTTACAAAAATATCTCTTATTAAAAAAAATGAATTTATAGCGTTTTATTCTTTAGGGCTTAGCAAAAACGCAAGTGTTAAGCCTATAATGTTTATAAGTTTAATAATAAGTTTTATCGCAATTTTTTTAAACTATACAAATATTGCTTATGCAGAAAACTATAAAAGCAATATTTTAAAATACGGATATTTAAGCAAAGAACAAATGGATTTGTTTTTTAAATATCAAGATGATTATATTTATATAAAAAGCTATGATAAATCTACAATGAATGATATTAAAATTATCAAAAAAACAAACAATGAAATATCTAAAATCATATTAGCAAAAAGAGCAAATTTTATTGATAATAATTGGGTTTTAGAAGACGCAAAAGTTATGGAATTTAAATTAGGAAATAATTTTGATGATACCTTTATAATTAATCAAAATTTAGAAAAAGAAATGATTTTAAAAGATTTTAACCCAAGTTTGCTTGATAATTTAGGCACTGATGATAGTTCTTTAAAAGACGCATTTTTTTATCTTAATAATTTTGAAGCTAATAAAAACATAGCAAGAGCTAGTATTTATAAGCAAAGTATATTTTTATTATATGCTCCATTTTTTATGCTTATAATTTTTTACAATATTCCTATTATGCCAAGATATAATGATTTAAATATCTATGCTTTAACATATACAAGTTTATCTTTATTAGTTTATGGAATTTTATTTTTACTATTGAGATTTGCTAGTAATGGTAGTATAAATCCTGAACTAGCTATTCTTTTGCCAATAAGTATAATTATTGTATATTCATTAATGAAGTTTAATAAAAATAAGTGATTATAAAAGGAGCAAAAAATGGACTTTTTAAAACTTGCAAATGGTATTAATACACCTTTTTATTTGTATGATTTTAACGAGATTGAAAATAGATTTAATAGTATTAAAAAAGCATTTAGTGGAGCTAAAAATAATATTTTTTACGCGGTTAAGGCTAATTCAAATTTATCTTTATTAAAGTTTTTAGCGAATTTAGATAGTGGATTTGATTGTGTTAGTGCAAATGAGATTAGAAGAGCTTTAAAAGTAGGTGCTAAACCTTATAAAATAATTTTTAGTGGGGTTGGTAAAAGTGCAAGTGAATTAGAATTTGCAATAGAGCAAAAAATACTTTATATAAATGTAGAAAGTAGTGCTGAATTAGAGCTTTTAGAAAGTATTGCAAAGAGCAAAAACCAAGTAGTAAATATAAGTATTCGTGTAAATCCTAATATAGATGCAAAAACTCATCCTTATATTTCAACAGGTCTTAAAGAAAACAAATTCGGAGTTAGCCTAGATAATGCTAGGGCTATGTTTTTAAAAGCACATAAATCAGATTATTTAAATCCAGTAGGAGTTCATTTTCATATAGGTTCAAATATCTTAGAATTAAGTAGTATTATCCAAGCTGCTATTTTGGTAGAAAAATTTATAAAAGAGCTAAATACCGCAGGGCTAAATATTAAGTTTTTTGATATTGGTGGCGGAGTTGGTATCAAATACAAAAATGATGAAATCGAGCCTAATTTAGATGAGTTTGCACATATGATTAAAAATATTGCAAAAGCACAAGATTTGACAATTTGCTGTGAGCCAGGTCGCTATATTGTAGGAAATGCAGGTTATTTAGTAAGCAAGGTTTTATATGAAAAAATTAACGAAGGAAAAAGATTTGTAATATGTGATGCTTCTATGTGTGAACTAATTCGCCCAAGTTTATACGAAGCATATCATGAGATTTTAAGCTTTCCTAGTGTAAATAAACTAAACGAAAGTAGCAAGGCTGATTTGGTTGGTGGAGTTTGTGAAAGTGGAGATTTCTTAGCAAAAGATATAGTTTTACCACCTTTAATGGCAAATGATTTAGTAGTTATTAAAAGTTCAGGAGCTTACGGATTTGTAATGAGCTCAAATTATAATTCAAGAACAAAGGTTGCTGAATATTCTTTATATAACAATGAGTTAAAATTAATAAATAAAGCTCAAAGTTTTGATGAATTAATAGCTAATGAATTATCTTGTTTGTGAGTATATTATGAATTTAGAAGAAATTAGACAAAATATAAATAAAATTGATGATGAAATAATTAAATTATTAAATCAAAGAATGGAATTTGTAAAGCAAGTTGGTATTTTAAAGCATAATGAAGGTAGTCCAATTTATCGTCCTGTAAGAGAAAATGAGATAATAAATAGACTAAGTGAAAATAGCAAAGGCTTATTAGAAAAAGATGCAATTAAAGCAATTTATCAAGAGATTTTTGCAATTTCAAGAAATCTTGAATTACCACAAAGAGTTGCGTTTTTAGGTCCAATTGGCACTTATACTCATCAAGCAGCAAGATTGTGGTTTGGAGCGCTTAGTGAATATATTGAGATTGCTACTATTGAAGATGTTTTTGTTAGTTTAAATAACGATGAAGTATCTTATGCAGTAGTTCCTATAGAAAACAATACAGAAGGTGGGGTTGGAGCTACTCTTGATTGTCTTGCAAAATACGATGATATTTTGATTTTTGCTGAAAATTATTTAGATATTCATCATTCATTCGCAAGCACAACTGATGATATAAGAGATATTAAAGTGATTTTTTCTCATCCACAAGGCTATAATCAGTGTAAAAAATTCTTAGAAGCTCATAATATTTTAGACATTGAGTTTGTCCCTACAAAAAGCACAGCCGCTGCTGCAAAATTAGCAAAAGATACGCCAAACTCTGCTGCAATTTGCTCAAAAATTGCAGCAAAACTAAGTGATTTGCCTTTAATGTTTGAGTGTATTGAAGATAATAAGGCAAATAAAACTAGATTTTTAGTGCTTAGCAAACATTCTTGCGAAAAATCAAGCAATTCTAAAACATCAATTCTAGCAAATACAGCACATAAAGCAGGTGCTTTAGTTGATTTGCTTAATGAGTTTAAAGAAGCAAATATCAACTTAACTAAAATTGAATCAAGACCTTTAAAGAAAAAAGAATTTGAATATAGTTTTTTTATTGATTTTGACGGACATATTGATGATTTGAATGTGCAAAAAATCTTAAAAAATAAAACAAATATAAAATGGCTTGGCTCATATTTAAAGAATGATAAATGATTAAGCAATTTTTACAAGGAATAGGCAAGTTCTATTCAGGTTTAGAAAAAAAACAAAAACTAACTATATTAGCAGCTATTATTGCAACCGTTGCTTTTATAGTTTTTTTACTTGTATATAATTCTGGTAATAATAAAAACTACTCTGGATATTCTGTTTTATTTGATGAATTAGATACTAAAAACTCAGCTGCAGTTGTATCAATATTAGAAAAAAATCAAATAAATTATATTTTAAAAGATGAAAGCACCATTTTAGTTCCAAGTGCTGATGTTTATAAGCAGCGTTTAGAAGTGGCAAGTGCTGGAATTTTAAAGGATAATAAAGTAGGTTTTGAGATTTTTGATAAACAAGAATTTGGAGCTACTGATGAAGAGCAAAAAATCAAGTTTAAAAGAGCTTTAGAAGGTGAATTATCAAGAACTATTGAGAGCCTAAATCCTATTAATAAAGCCGCAGTTCATATTGCTTTTGGTAAAGAATCTTTGTTTGTAAAAGAAAAAGAGCCGCCAACAGCTTCAGTAGTTTTAAATATCAAAATGGGTATGAAATTAGGTCAAAAACAAGTTTTAGGGATTAAAAATCTTGTTGCTTCATCTGTTGCTAGTTTAAGTGTTGAAAATGTTAAGATAATTGACCAAAATGGGGTTAATTTAGGTGCTGATGAAGTAGGGCTTGATGTAGATGAATTAAACGCACAAATAAATTATAAAAAAGAATATGAAAATTCATTAGAGCAAAAGATTATAAATGTTTTAGCACCTGTTCTTGGTGGTTGGGATAGAGTTGTCGCTAGAGTTAATGCTGATTTTAATTTTGATAAGGCAAATAGTCAAAGTGAAGTATTTGACCCAAATTCAGTCGCTAGAAGTGAGCAAAGTTTAGAAGAGAAAAAAGAAGGCAAAAAAGGCAAAGAAGTAGGCGGAGTGCCAGGAGCAATATCAAATATTGGACCAGTTCAAGGCATTGAAGATGGAGAAAATAAAGAAAGTTATAGCAAAAATCAAAGCACAATTAATTATGAAATATCTAAAAAAATTACAACTATCAAAGGTCAATTTGCAACCTTAAATAGAATTAGTGCAGCAGTAGTAGTAGATGGAAAATACGAAATTGATGAAAATGGCGAAGTAAAATATGTAGCAATTAGCGATGATGAGCTTAAAAAATTACAAGGTTTAGTAAAAAACGCAATAGGATTTAATGATACTAGAGGAGATAGCGTTAGTGTTGATAATATTAGATTTAATAATATTAAAGCTCCAGTTCCACCATCAATTAAAATTACTAATTTCTTAGAAAGCTATATAATGCCGTTTATTCCACCTGCAAAATATATTTTTGCTATGGTGTTAATGTTTATATTTTATAAAAAGGTTATATCTCCGTTTATTAAGAAAATGCTTGAGGATAAGGTATTTACACCTGAAGAATTAGAAGAAATTAGGCGTGAAGAGGGTGCTGATGATGAAGAAGATGCGATAGAAAAATACCAACAAGCTAAAAAAAGAGTTGAAGAACAACTTGGAATTGACGCTGGATTTAGTGAAGATGAATTACAATATGATATTTTACTTGAAAAATTAAAAACTATTAGCACAGAAAAAAGTGATGAGGTTGCTATGCTATTTAAAAGTTTATTAAAAAACGATGCTGAATTTAATCAATCTCAAAAGGAAATGTAATGGCAAATTTAAGCAACGAACAAAAAAGCTTATATAATGATTTAAGTATTTTAGAAAAAATTGCAATATTTTTGGTTCTAATGGGAGAAGAGCCAAGCACACTAATATTTTCAAATCTTGATACAGATATGGTAATTGAAATCACAAAATATATTGCAAGTGCAAAGCAAGTCGATAGAGCAGTAGCTACTGCTGTATTAGAAGAATTTCACGCTTTACTTAAGTCAAATCAGTATATTAAAAATGGTGGTTTGGAATTTGCTAAAGAGATTTTATACAATACTTATGGGATTGAAGAAGCTGAAAAAATCTTATCAAAATTAGCAAAAACTTTAGATGGAAATCAAGCATTTTCTTATCTTAGCAATATTAAACCTCAACAATTAGCTGACTTTATCGTAAATGAATATCCACAAACAATAGCTTTAATTATTGCACATATGGAGCCTACTAGAGCAGCTGAGACTTTAGAGTTTTTTGAAGATAATTTAAGAAGTGAAGTAATCCATAGAATTGCTACTTTAGGTGATATTAGCCCAAGTATTATTAAAAGAGTTTCAACCGTTTTAGAGAGTAAATTACAATCTCTTACATCTTATAAAGTTGAAGTTGGAGGGACTAGAGCAGTTGCTGAAGTGCTTAATCGTCTAGGTCAAAAATCAAGCAAATCAACTATTGCATATTTAGAGCAAACTGATGAAAAACTTGCAACTACTATTAAAGATATGATGTTTACTTTTGATGATATTACTAAATTAGGCACAACAGCAATTAGAGAGATATTAAAAGTAGCTGATAAAAAAGATTTAATGATAGCTTTAAAAGGAAGCACGGAAGATTTAAAAGGTATGTTTTTATCTAATATGAGCCAAAGAGCAGCAGAGAGTTTTAATGAAGAAATGGGATTTTTAGGTGCTGTTAGGGTAAAAGATGTAGAAGAAGCACAAAGAAAAATCGTTGAAGTTGTTCAAAAGCTTAATGAAAGTGGAGTAATACAATTAGGCGAAAGTGATGAGATGATAGAATGATGAAAACTATTATTGATAATAAAGCCAAAGAGCATCATATTCAAAATTATAAATTTAAAATTCTAAGCTCATTTGATACTGATACAAGTGAAGAGCAGCTTAGTGAAGTTATTGAAACTCCACAAGAAATAAAAGAAGAGCCTGTAATAATTAAAGAAATTACTCCGCCACCACCACCGCCACCAAATCCAATCAATGAAGAAATGCTTAAAAAAATGGAAACTTTAAGCGATAATGTAGTAAAACTTCAAATGAAACTTGAAAAACAAGAAGAAGAATTTGAAAAAAGACTTTTAAATGAGATTGAAATAGCTAAAAAAAACGCTTATGAAGAAGGTTTAAACGCAGGTAAATCTCAAAATGAAGATAAAATAAACGAGCTTAGTATAAATGTATCAAATAGTATTAAAAAGCTTGAAAATAAATGCCAAGAATTAAGTGATTTTTGTGAAAAAACAAAAAGCGATTTAAACGAAGCTGCTTATTTAATAGCTAAAGAAGTAGTAAATAAAGAGCTAGAAACAAGTTCAGCAAAAATTGCTCTAGCTTATGCAAATACGATAATGCAAGGAATTGATAAAAGCATTAAGATTAAAATCAGTGTAAATCCTAAGGATTTTGATTATTTAAATAAAGAATTAAGTTCAAATAGGATTGAAATCTTAGCTGATGATGCTATTAATAAGGGTTGTTTGATTATTAATTCAGATACATTAAATACTCAAATTAACTTAAAAGAAAGATTAGCACAAGCAAGGAGTATGATATTAGATGAAGCGTAAAATTGAAAATATCAAAAGCCTTAATGAAAACGAATTAAAAGAATTATGTAGTGATATAAGAGCTACAATCATTGAGCAAGTTAGCAAAAACGGCGGTCATTTATCGTCTAATTTAGGCGTGGTTGAACTAAGCGTTGTTCTTCATCATTTATTTGATATAAAGGAAAATCCTTTAATTTTTGATGTATCTCATCAATGCTACGCACATAAAATATTAACAAATAGGAATTTAGAAAATCTAAGACAATTTAATGGAATTAGTGGTTATACCGAGCCAAATGAGAGCGAGTATGATTTTTTTATAGCAGGGCATTCATCTACTTCAATATCTCTTGCAACGGGGGTTGCAAAGGCTTTTAGTCTTAATAAAAAAGATGCAATTCCAATTGCTATTATTGGTGATGGGGCTATGGGCTGTGGATTAGCTTATGAGGCTTTAAATGAATTAGGAGATAGAAAATATCCAAGTATTATTATCTTAAATGATAATAAAATGAGTATTAGTAAGCCTATTGGTGCGGTTTCAAGATTTTTATCAAAAAGTTTATCAAGTCCAATTTATCAAAAATTTAAAAAAGGCGTTGAAGCAATGCTTGAATACTTGCCTGAAGGTGCTAGATATACTGCAAAAAGATTTGAAGATGGATTTAAATTAATCACTCCTGCTGGAATGTTTTTTGAAGAATTAGGGCTTGAATATATTGGCCCAATTGATGGGCATAATATCGCTGATTTAATAACTGCATTAAATCTAGCAAAAAGTCTTAAAAAGCCTGTATTATTGCATATTCAAACAATCAAAGGCTATGGTTATGAGTATTCTTTAAATGATGAGGGTAGTTGGCACGGAGTTGGGGCTTTTGATATAAAAACAGGTAAGAGTTTAAGTAGTTCAAAAAAACCTAGTGCAACGGCAATTTTTAGTGATATTTTAGATGAACTAGCAAGTAAAAATGAAAAAATAGTAGGTCTTAGTGCAGCTATGCCAAGTGGCACAGGAATTGATAAATTAATAGCAAAATATCCTAATAGATTTTATGATGTAGGAATAGCAGAAGCTCACGCAGTAACTTCAATGGCTGCTATGAGTAAATGTGGTTTTATGCCTGTTGTAGCTATTTATTCAACTTTTTTGCAAAGAGCTTATGATAGTTTAATTCACGATTGTGCGATACTTAATCTTAATATGGTTTTTGCACTTGATCGTGCAGGGATTGTAGGAAATGATGGCAAAACTCATCAAGGAGCTTTTGATATTTCATATATATCTTGCATACCTAATTTTAAAATTTGTGCTCCAACGAATGCTAAAAGTTTTAAATTATTGCTTGAATACGCTACAAGTAAAGTTGGGCTAATTGCTATTCGCTATCCAAGGGGAAGTTTTGCTTTAGATGAGAGCTATGAGCCAAGTTTAAAAACTCATTTTATTAAAAATGTAAATTCTAATATAAGCTTTTTAGGTTTTGGAGAAGGCGTTGCAAAAGCTTTAGCAGTTAGTGAAGAAATCAATGCAAATGTAATTGATTTAGTATTTGCTAAACCACTTGATAAAGAGTTTTTATTAAATCTTGCTAAGAGTTCAAAAGAATGGCATATTTTTAGCGAAAGTGCAAAAATAGGCGGATTAAATTCTATAATTTCTAGCTTTTTAAAAGAATATGATTTAGACATTAAATTAATATCTTATGAATACGAAGATGAGTTTATAACTCACGGAAATACAAATGAAGTTATGCAAAGCTTAGGGCTTGATGCAAAAAGTATTATAAATAAAATTAAAGGCTAATATTGTGAATAATAAAATTTTTATAGGCGATAATTTGAAAGTGTTAAATTCAAAGTATTTTCAAAATTTTAAAAACAATATTCAATTTATTTATATTGATCCGCCATATAATACAAATACAATTAAAACATATAACGATAATTATATTGATTGGACTGAACATATAGTTCCAAGGCTTAAATTATCAAAAGAATTATTAAATGATACTGGTATTATTTGTATAAGTATTGATGATTATGAATATGCAAATTTAAAATTAGAGTGTGATAAAATTTTTGGTAAAAAAAATTATATTGGTACTTTTATTACAAACCAAGCAATGAGAAGTAATGCTAAATTTATTAATATCATACATGAATATATTTTAATGTATGCTAAAGATAAATCTAAGGCAAAATTACATAAAATTTTGCGTGTAGAAATACCAGAACAAAATGTCTATATTCAATTTTTAATAAAAGAAATTAAAAATATTTTTATAAAAGATGGTCAGGAAGAAGCATCTAAGGAATTAAAAAACCTAATAAAAAATATAGCAGCTAAAGATAATATGAATTGGGTTAAAAATTATAGTAATGTAGATGAAGATGGTAATATATATTTTGCAAAAGATTTATCAACCCCTTCTAATCCAAGAAAAGTAAACATACAAAAAATTGGATTATTTTTAAATCCATTAAAAACACGTGGTTGGGTTAGTGATGAAAAATTTATTTCTTTATATAATGAAAATAAATTAGTATATAAAAACAACCGCCCTTATGCTAAACACTACATTGATGAGGCTACAGATAATATAGTCAGTAAGTTAAATTTTTATTCTAGACAAGGTAGTAACGACTTAAATAATCTTGGTTTAAGAGATGTTTTTGAAAACCCAAAAGCTGTTTCAATGATTAAAATGTTAATAGATATTACAACAAATACAAATGATATAGTATTAGATTTTTACGCAGGTTCAGGTACAACTGCACAAGCAGTGTATGAATTAAACAAACAAAAAAATAAGAATATTTATTATATTTTAGTACAAAATAAAGAAAAAGTAAACGAAAAATCAAAATCTTATAAAATATGCAAAAAATTAAAAATTTATCCTAGTATTGATAATATATTATTTTATAGAATAAAAAAATATTTAGAAAAAAATAAACTACAAATTGACTACGAAAGGATTGACTATGAATAATACTGATTTAGATATTTTTAATAAGGGAAATTTTCAAAATATTAATAAAGATTTTATATTAGATACTCTACAAATAGGATATGAGATGAGTAAAATTCAAGAAAAATATAATAAAACAGATATTGATACGTTACTAAATGAATTTCATGATAGCTTTACAGGTATACAATTGGGTTATGAGTTAGTAAATATAGATAAGCACGGTTTTGATTGTAAAAAATCACTTTATAAGGATATATTTTTAGAAGTAAAAACTGCTAGTATTTCATCTAAAGCAATTACTGCTACATTTAACGATACCACATATGAAAAAGCAAAAGCATTTATGGATAAAAAATTATTTTTAGCATTAGGTGTATGGAAAAATATGTCAGAATTATTGTTTGTTTGTTATGGTCAAAATAAAAAAATTGGTGAATATTTAAACTATAAAATAGATGAATTTCAACAACGCAAAATGGTAAGAAGCACTCAAACAATAAGTCTTAATCAACTTGTATTTAAATATGGATTTGATATATATACAAAATATGATAAATATTATATAAGTAGTTTGCTTATTACAAAAAGCAAACAATTTATAGAATTAGATTTAAAAAGAATAAAAGATTTTAAAGAGTTATCTGTATGATAGTTAGTGCAGGAATAAGTGAGATTTATGATTACGCAGAGCCTATTGGATTAGGTAGTAATTGCGCTATAAAACTTAGCGAATTAATACTTAAAAAGCAGCCAAAAAGATTGATTTTTATAGGTTCAATGGGGCTTTATACTAAAGAAATTGAGCTTTTTAGCGTAAATGAGTTTAAAAGTGCTGTAAATATTGAATTAGCTATGTTAGATGATTTAGTTTATACCCCTATGAAAACTAATGAAGTTTCTAATTTAAATTCTTCTAATTATATTTGTAAAAATTACGAATACGCTAAGAAAATGAATGAAAAATACGGGATATTAGGCGAAAATATGGAGTGTTTTAGTTTTTTTGCGACTGCTAATTATTATAAAATCCCAGCTAGTGCAATTTTAGTAGCGACTAATTATTGTGATGAATTCGCACACGAAGAATATATAAAAAACATAGCAAAAGCTAATGAAATACTAGAAAATTACTTAGAAAACAAAGGACTTTTATGAAAGAATTATTAGATTTTTTACCAGAAGAATATAACCTTAGTCCAAAATATCTAAATAATGAATTAGCAAAATTTGTATATCAAAAATATATAAATGATTTTAGCGAAGCTACAAGTTTATCAAAAGCTCTAAGAGAACAATTAAAAAATGAATTTAACATTATGCCACTTAGCTTAAAAATAGCTCAAACAAGCATTGATGGGAGTATTAAATTCTTATTTTCCTTGCACGATAATCACACAATAGAAAGTGTTTTGCTACCTATGAAAAAAGAAAGAATAGAAAATGGTGTGAAAAAAAGTGCAAAATACACTATTTGTATAAGTAGCCAAGTAGGTTGCAAAAGTGGTTGCGCCTTTTGTTTAACGGGTAAAAGTGGGCTTATTAGAAATCTTAGCACAGCTGAAATCGTAGCTCAAGTATTATTTATCAAAAAATACGCAAAAATCCCTTATGAGCAAGGTATTAATATAGTTTTTATGGGTATGGGAGAGCCACTTGATAATTTAAAAGCAGTTAGCAAGGCTATTAAAATCTTTTCTCATAATGATACTCTAGCAATATCACCACGCCGTCAAACAATCTCAACAAGCGGTCTTGCAAAGCAAATTGAAGAATTAGGCAAGATGAATTTAGGTGTATTACTTGCAATTTCGCTTCACGCTGTAAATGATACTTTAAGAGATGAATTAATGCCTATTAATAAGGCTTATAATATTGAAAGCGTTTTAAATGCGGTAAGGAATTTCCCAATAGATGCTAGAAAAAGAGTGTTATTTGAATATTTATGTTTAGGTGGGATTAATGATGATTTAAGCCACGCAAAGGCTTTAGTAAAATTACTACACGGAATAAAAGCTAAGATAAATTTAATTTATTTTAACCCACACGAAGGCAGTATCTATAAACGCCCAAGTGAAGAAAAAGTAATTGCTTTTAGAGATTATTTACAAGCACACGGACAAAATGCTACCATTAGACAAAGCAAAGGTCTTGATATTAGTGCAGCGTGCGGGCAATTAAGAAATAACGAGGATGAAAATGCAAAAACCATCATATAGAATAGCTCAAATATTAGTAAGACTTTATAATGAAGAGATATTAAATAAGCACGATTTAGCTGAAGAATTTGGAGTAAATGCTAAGACTATTCAGCGTGATATTAATGAAAGATTATCAAAATTACCAATAATTGCTAGAAGAAATGGGGATTATAGTTTAGATAAAGCTTATATCAAAAGCAATCACGAAGAGATTAGAAAACTTATAAAAATATTTGATATTACTATGCTTCCAACAAGGCTTAGCGATGAGTTTTTAAACAATCTTTTTACTCAAAAAGAACTACCAATTACTAATATTAAAAATAACGAAATTGATGATATTAGTAGTGTTTATGAGAGCTTAACTAATGCGATTTTAAATAAGGTAAAAATTAAAATAACTTATAATGCAAAAGAAAGAATTCTAATGCCTTATAAATTAGTAAATCATCAAGATATTTGGTATTTATTAGCTTGTGAAGAAGCTGAACTTAAAAGCTTTACTTTATATAAAATCAAAAATTTATTAATCACACAAGAAGAATTTATCCCAAATGAAAGCACACAAGAGCTAATTAACAATAATTCAAGTAGTTTTATATCAAATAATATTACAAATGTTATTTTAGAATTAGATTGTGTTGCTAAAGAATATTTTTTAAAAAGAGCAATATTAAAAAATCAAAGAATAATTTCAAGCCATTTAGACAAAATCATAATAGAAACAGAAACAAGTTATGAAGATGAGATTATTAGGCTAGTTTTTAAGTGGATTCCACATATTAAAATTCTTGAGCCAAAAAGCTTAGCAAATGAGTGCAAGGCTAGAATTAAAGAATATTTAAAGAATATTTAATGCAAAAGCAAAAGATATTTGAAATAATTTGTAATGAGTGCAAAGAAAAGCAAATTAGTATAGTAAATATTGAAGGATTTAGCATAATAAATGAAGAGATTTTTTGTCTAAAAAGCTCAAATAAGATTTCTTATAATGATTTAAGATATATTGATTTTGCTTATATTTTATTAGAAATTAACACTAAAAATAGTTTAATAAATGCTTTTAGTATAGCTGCAAAATTAGTAAGCGATGATTATGAAGAACATAAAGAATTATTAAAAAAATGCTTTTTGCTCTTAGATGATACAACGCATTTTAAAGACCTTGAAAAATGCTTAATAATGTTGCAATTAAAAGAAAGTTACGATAAGTTAGAAGATAAATTCTAGTAAATTATTTACTAGAATTATTGCTTTTTACTATTTGATGAAGGCAAGAGCCATCTTTAACATTTATAAATTCATCATTTTTAGAAATAGCTACAAAGATTTCATCATTATTTTTTAAATAGTGTTTTTCTCCAAAAGGAGTATAAGATAAAGCACCTAAACATATCAATAAATTTGCAGGCTTACTAGCTATTAAAGGTCTTATATCTTCAAGGGTTGCTATGTCTATTTGATTATTTATAGTATCAATTAGCCAAGTGATTAATGTATTTGAATAATAAAAATAATTTTTTATATAATCTTCGTTTGCGTATTTTATTATCTCATTATCTCTTTTTAAATAGCAGTGGATTTTATAATCATTTAATTCATCAAGATTATTTAAAGGAACTAAATTCCCAATACCTTTACTAGCAGTTGAGAAGTTCTTTTTAGAAGATATTTTATTTTCATTTACTCTTTTACTAGCGTCATTAAACGCTGCATAAAATTGTGGTTTTAAATCACTTAGTTTATCATTTTCATAAAAAGCTTTAAAAATTACACATAATTCAGGCTCAATTTGAACAAAATCTCCATCTAAAATAAGCTCATTTTCACTAATACAAAATCTCTTTAAATATTCTTTATCACTATCTTTAGAGTAGAATGGAAACACACCTTTAGGTGCAAAATCACTTGTATGTAATTCAGTAAAATCTTTAGCTTCGTTAGCTTGATTTAAATGATTAGGAACATTTCCTATCACACCTAAGCATAAATAGTCTTTAAACATTATTTTTCCTTAAATTGAAATATTTTTATAATTTATAGCATTAATTGATAAGTTTTATGTAAAATAAATATACTTTTTTTATTTTAGGAGAAAATATGAAAAAAACGATATTTCTATCCCTATGTGCGATAAGTGTATTGCACGGGAGTATGGTAACAACAGAAAATAAAATTAAAGGTATTTTTATTGGAAATGTTGATAATGCGTATGGTGCTGCACATACTAAACTTGAATTAATACAAGACTTTTATAACTATGGTCGTGATAATGCAATCATTGGTTGTCTTCACGGAAGACCTGGTAGTGATGCTTGGGCTTATTATGATTGCGCTTCTTTAATGCAAGTGTATAGTTATAAAGATGGTAGCGGAAATCCTGAAGCAGATAATGCAAATTATAGAGATAATGTGTATTGTATGGTTGATGGTAGTAATGATTTAGGAACAAATAAAATTCCAAATGCTAGTGATTTTATTGCAAATATTAATAAAGCTAATCTTGATACAGGATTATATGTTTCAAAAGACAAGATAAGCCCAAGTATTAAATATGATACTACTATATATCAATATAGTTTAGGAAATTATCAAGAATCATATAAGGATTTTGGCGTAAATACTACAGGTAGATTATTAGTAGTTGCTAACAATCAAAAAGAATACAATCCATTTAGTTTTTATCTAAGCGATAATATTAATATGAGTTCTTTTCCTAATGATTTTAAAAACTTCGTAAATCAAAATCTAGGCATACAAAATGGACAAATGATACCAGGAACAGGCTCAAAACGCTCTCATATGTATCAAAGTTGGGCTCTTTTAGCTCAAAGAACAATATCAGGTGGCAAAGATAGAGGTGCTTGGTGTAATCAGATTTATCATTGGGATAATCGTAATTTTAAAAATGGTAAAGGTTGTGGTTCTAGTGATTGGAATAGTTTAAGCGCTCATGGAAAATATGTTAGATTTTTCCATTCTTTATGGGGTTTAGGTTATCAATTTAGAGCTTCTACTGCTAGTGACCATGTTTACGATATGAAAACAGGTGCGGCTCAATATGGTGGAATAAAAAATGAATATGGTCAAGTAGTTCCTTTTGGAATTAGTGGAGACCTTTATGGTTCTGCAGAATTTAGAGGGGATGATACCTATGTTAGACATTATCCAGAAGGCTATAAAAGAGATTTGTATTATCAAACTTATAATCTAAGAAAAATAACTGAAGCAATTACTTTAAAAAATATAAGCTTATATGGAACTAATGAGTTTAATAATAAAGATAATGTGTTTCCTTTTTTTAATAAGAATTTAGATCAAGGTATTAATAATTCTAATGCTTTTGGTAATAATAATAAGATAGGAAAATGTTATTTTATTAATTTACAATATTATGGAAGTAAAAATCAAAATGGTTATGCAAAGTTTGAAGCTATGCAATCTAGCAAATTATTATGGAATAAACCAGCTAATGAGTTTTTACAAAACTATATAAGTAGTTTAGATGGTAAATATGCAATCGCTAATTACTCAATAGATAGAAGCAATATTTATACTAGAGCAACTTCTGGTGAAGAGCATATATTTACTTTAAATACTAGACCTACAAGTTTTAGATATGATGATGCGAAAAAATACGGCAATTCTTCAAATGGCAAAATTGGTGCTAGATATTATTTACATTTTTATCCTGACGCTGATGGAGCTAAAACTACTGAAATTGATAAAAATTTAGTTCCTAGAAAAGCAAAAGTTGAAAATTTACCAAGTAGCTTTAATGATAAAGAATTTTATGTTGTAACAGAGCTTAAATACGGAGTAAATAATAATGCTCAATTATCATTTACATACGAAGGCGTTGATTTAGACTTTAATAGATTAGGCTTTGAAAATAAACAAGAATGCGATATAAGTAGTGGTAAAAACTGCTCTAATATGAAATTTAAATTTAAAGATTTTAAATACAAAACTTATAAATTAAGCAAAACTGATGGTGGCTTTAGAGTAATTAGCGAAGATAGTGAAAAGAATGGCTATTTTTCAAGTGAATACACAACTGATGTTATGGCATTAAGAGTTGATGAAGGGTTATTAGATGCAATTAAGTATAAATCTGGTGAATCAATACTATTAGAACTTACACTTGATAGAGGTTTTTATGCTGATGATAGACCATTTTTTGAAACCAATTCAAATACTATTATTAATGCTAAATCATCAGGTAAGTTCTATGTAATTATTAGTGATATTAATTTTAATGCTAGTAATGTAGATTTTGGTTCTATTTGGAATAAACAAGACCCTGATAAAATGCCTGTATTAAACAGCACTAGCACAGGTTTTAATCCTACGACTGCAAATACTAGAATAGCTGGAAAACCTGTTTATTTAGGTATAAAAAGTGCAAAATCATCAAATAAATTAAATAATATTGATAATTTTGTAACTTTTGATGTAATAGATACAAATACTAATAAAATAATTAAATCAGCTGACCTTACTTATTATGATAATGGAACAAGTAAAGTTAATATTAGTCACGAAAATGATTATTTAGTAGGTAATCCAATATTTACTCAAACAGGATTTAGTGGTGCTTATCCGTTTTATAATGGCGTTGTTAGAATTGATGATTTAAAAGTAGGTAGATATAAAGTATGCTATACAATATATTCTAAATCTCAAGTTCAAGAAGAAATCAATAAAAATAATAACAATAAAGACGCTAAAAGCCTAATTGAAGTGCCTGTTAAAGCTAGAAATTGCACTAATGATTTTAGTTTAAGACCTGCTTTAGTTGAATACACTACAAGCACTACATTTACAGCTGGAGAAAATGCTCTTGCGGGTGGAAAAGTAGCAGTATTTAATGCAGGATTAAAAGATGCTGATGATAAGCTAATAGTAACAAATGAAGAATTTGCTTTAACAAAAACTACTTTAAGTGTAGAAGATAGTCAAGGTAAAAATTATGATTTTAGTTTAAATGCAACTAATAAAAATACTATATCTGATAGCAATGAAGTTGCGTTTGTAAAAGACAATAATAATACCTATAAAATCAATGACGCAGTTGTAAATTTCCCATTATCAACTGATGCAAAACTTAAATTATATGAAGGTAAATTCACAAAACCAGATAGTATTAAAGGTTTATGTAATGCAAATGCTGTCAATAATAAAGTAGATGAATATGGAAAAGTAGGTTGTTTAATTGATAGTAAAAGTGCTATAAGTATTAATTTTGCTAGCACTAAGGAATATGTTTTAAGAACTCCTATAATAAACAATGCCTTTACAGATGAAAAAACATTCTTTAAGAGTGAAGTAGGCGATAATAATAGCTTAAAGATTTATTATGTATTTAATAATTTAGGTGCTAAGGATACAAATAGCTTAAATTATGTATATCATAAATTTAGCAAAGACCATAATCTTGAGTATGAATTAAATTTTGATAATACTGATAAACAAGCTAAAGATAGATATTTAGTAAATATTGATGAAAATTATACGGATAAAAGCTTTAATACCACAATTAATGGTGCAAATCAAATTCTAGTAGATAGAGTTATCGTTACAAAAGATAAGTTAAATAAAGATTTTGATAAAAAATTAGAAGATTTATATAATGATACAAAAACAAATAACATTAATGCTGTTATAGCTGGATTTGCTGCACCAAAAGATAAAATATCTGTAGATTTAGAATTAGCTTACACTAAATACAAAAAAACTCCAGATAATAAAACAATAGATACTAATGCAAGTTTAGCTAAGCCAAGTGTTGCTGAGTTTTCATTATTAAAATCATCAAAAGTTTCTTTAGATGGAGCTAGCACTAATTTAGCTAATGAATACTCATTTATCTTTACTAATGTTACTTATAAAGATAATAAAGTAACAAATACTGACAAAATTACTTTAAATCCTACAACAGATTTAGAGCTTTATTATTTAAATAAGAAAAACGAAAGAACAAAAATACCTTTAAAGAGTTCTTTATATTATAAAGACGCTGGTGCTATTATTAATGAATTATCATTTAATGCTGAATATGGCTCAAGCTTTTCTAAAAATCCAAAAACAGGCGAAGTAACTATCACACTAACACCTGATAATGCTAAAAAGCAATACATTAAAGAAGTAATTAATCTTAATAATACAAGTGATTTACATGGTGGTAAGTTCAGTTTAGAATTTACAAATGCTAAGTAATTTTAAGAAGGGTTTAAAAACCCTTCTTTTTATTAATGACAAGCTGGAGTGTTTGTCGTTGGTTGAATACTAGAATTATCAGCTTTAGTAGTGTTTAAAAACTCAATTAATTTAAATGCAGCTTCTTCATATCTTTTTGCTACTATTGAATTTGGCTCACACATAGAAATAGGCTTACCACTATCTCCACCCGTTCTAATTGATAAATCAATAGGAATACAAGCTAAAACAGAGCAATCATATTCATGAGCTAAATTAAGCGCTCCACCTTTACCAAAAATCTCATGCTCAACATCGCAATTAGGACAAATAAAACCACTCATATTCTCAATCACACCAGCTACAGGTATATTTAATTTATTAAACATATCTAAAGCTCTTTTACTATCATCAAGGCTTACTGCTTGTGGGGTGCTAACGCAAACTCCCGCACTAACAGGCACGCTTTGAGCTAGAGTAATTTGTGCATCACCTGTTCCTGGAGGCATATCAAGTAATAATACATCAAGCTCACTCCATAACACATCGCATAAAAGTTGCTCAATCGCTTTCATAACCATAGAGCCTCTCCACATTAATCCTTGTCCTTCTTCAATTAAAATTCCCATACTCATAAACTCAATTCCATAAGCTTTAACAGGACGGATTTTATTGCCTACTACTACAGGTTTTTCGTTTTCAGCACCAAGCATTCTTGGCATATTAGGACCATATATATCAGCATCTAGCACTCCTACTTTTTTACCAAGTTTTGCAAGTGATAATGCTAGATTTAGAGTAGTTGTGCTTTTGCCAACTCCACCTTTTCCACTACTAATCATCACAAAATGCTTAATTTGTGGAGCTAGATTTTTGATTTTTGGTCTTTTTACTTCTGGCTCTTCTAATTTTGGTTGAATGATTTTAAGCTCAAGTTTATAATGATTATTTCTAGCTATTGCTTCACATTCATTTCTAATAGCATTTGCTATTTCTACACTTGCAGCTGGAATTTCAATATCCATTAGGATAATATCTCCTGCTAATTCGCACCTTTTTACAAAACCAAAACTTACAATATCCTTTTGAAAATTAGGATATTTGACATTTTTGAATAGTTCAATTATTTCCATTTTTTCTCCTTTTTTTACCTTTTATGCTAACAAAAAAAGTAAAATAATAAGATGAAATTTGTATTTTTATTAATTATTAGTATTTTTTTAAGAGCAAGTGATATTAGTGTTTGTTATGTAAGTGATAGCTACAAGCGACTTGATACTATGTTTGGGCATATATTTTTAGCTTATAACAATAAAGCGGCTAGTTTTAATCTAAATAGTAATTTAAATATTAAAGATAATTTATCAGCACTTTTTGGAGTAGAAGGCATTATGCAAATTTTGCCTAAGGATAAATTAATTAAGTTTTATGAAGATGATGAAAGACAAGTAAAATGCTATCCGCTTAATTTAGATGATAGCCAAGAAGCCAATCTATCAGCTTTATTTTACGAAGATGAGATTTATGATACTTATACATTTTTGCATAAAAATTGCTCATCAGCTTTAAGTATGTATGCCAAAAACTATGGTGTTAATCTTAAATCAAGCCTAATTCCAATTCGTTTTGTATCGCTTAATACTGATTATAAAAAGAACTTTCATAAAGTAGGATTGTTTTATGAATATGATAAAAAAAATAGCCTTGATTTTGAGATAAGTATTCTTAGTCTAAATGATAAATTATCTCATAGTTTAAATATATTAAACTTTAATAAAAATTATATAAGCCCTATAAAAATTAGCGAATACGAAAAGATTAGCTATGAATTTGAATTAGGAATTAGATATAAAAAGGCTAGGGTTTTTGCTAATTTTTTCTTAGGGTATTATTATGAAGGTTTTTTTATAGGGGCTAATAATTATGGCTTAAACATAGGTTATTTAAAGGATTTTGATAATTTTGGTATAAAAATTAGTGCTGATAAAAAACATATAAATCTTAATACTTATTTTGATTATAAAAATTATCGTTTAAGTTTAATTGCTAATCAAAATTACGCTAAAATCGGTCTTATATACTCATTTTAAGGATAATAATGAAAAGCGTTGCAGAGAATAAAAAAGCAAGATTTGAATATAGCATAATTGATACTTATGAATGTGGTTTTGCCTTATTAGGTAGCGAAGTTGTAGCTGTAAGACACGGCAAAATCAATTTAAAAGATTCTTTTGTAAGGATAATCAAAGGTGAAGCTTGGCTACTTGATAGCCACATAGGTCATATGAATACGGCGAATAAATACTTCACTCACGAAGATAGAAGAGCTAGGAAATTATTGCTTCATCGTGCAGAAATTGATAAATTAATAGGTAAAATCAGCACAGATGGATTTACTTTAGTAATACTAAATTGTTATTTTAAGCGTGGGATTTTGAAAGGAACTCTAGCTTTAGCAAAAGGAAAAAATCTTCACGACAAGCGTCAAGCAATCAAAGAAAGAGATTTAAAACGAGAAGCAAGAGCGTATTATTAATTAACTCTTAAATATTAAACTAAAATTATTTTATATTAAGGAAAAATATGAGAATTTATTTTGCAAACGACCACGCAGCAACTAAGTTAAAGTTTAGTTTGATTGAATACTTTAGTAAAGAATACGAATGTATAAATCTTGGTTGTGATAGTGATGATAGTGTGGATTATCCTGATTATGCTAATAAATTAGCAAATGAGCTTAAAAACGATACAAATGCAATAGGTGTTATTATTTGCGGAAGTGGTATAGGAATTAGCATAGCGGCAAATCGTCATAAACATATTCGTGCAGCACTTTGTCATTGCGAAGATTATGCAAGATTGGCAAGAGAGCATAATGACGCTAATGTTATATCTTTAGGCGCTAGATTTGTTGATTTTGAACTTGCAAAAAAATTAATCATAACCTTTATAAACACCTCATTTCTTGGTGGAAGACACGAAAATAGAGTAAAAAAATTAGGGCAATAAATGTTATTTATTTGGATGGTTATTACTGCTTTAGTTTGTATATGTATTTATTTTTTAGTGATGACTTATTATTATAAATCGTTACTTAATAAAGAAAGAGCCTCAAAAGAGTTTTTAAAAACTAATTTTGATGATACAGAAGTGGTTATGAGAAAGCTACAAACACAACTTCAACGCTCTTTAGGAAATATAGATGTATTAAATGAAGAATTAGATAAGGTAAAAAGTGAATTAACAAGCCTTAGGACAAGAAATTCTCAATATCGCTTAGAAAATAATAAATTAAACACAAAAATCAAAGAATTAGAAGCAAAAATTGAAAGCTTATTATAAGGATTAATATGAATATAGAAAAATTATTAAATGAGAAGATAAAAAGATATCCAAACTACCCAAAAGAAGGAATTGTATTTGCAGATATTACCACGCTTTTAGCAGATAAAGAAGGTTGGCAAGTTTTAATAAATCACTTAAAAGATAAATATAAAGATGAAGAATTTGATTTTTTAGTAGGAGCTGAAAGTCGTGGCTTTATTTTTGCAGCTGCATTAGGAGCTATTTTAAATATCCCTTTTGTTCCAATTAGAAAGAAAAACAAACTCCCAGGAGAGCTATTAAGTATTGAATATGATTTAGAATACGGCAAAGATAAAATAGAGATGAAAAAGGACGCATTTTTAGGCAAAAAAGATGTAAAAGTTCTTTTTATGGATGATTTATTAGCAACGGGTGGCACTAGCATTGCTTGTATGAAATTATTAAAATTAGTAGGTGCTAAAGAGATTAAGAGTTGTTTTTTAATAGATATAAATATCGGTGGATATAAAGCTTTAAAAGAGCATTGTGATGATATTTATTGCATTTTAAAGGATTAGCAATGGATATGATAATTAATTTTATAAATTCCTTTTTTGCTGACCCTGAGGGGGTTTTAACTTCCTTATTTAGAGATAAAATCGTAATTGCTAGTATTATTATATTTTTATGGTGCACGCTAGAAGGCGAAACTGCATTAATACTAGCAGGACTTGCAGCTCACGGAGAACATATTCATATAGGACTTATCACATTTATAGCAGGTTGTGGGGGATTTTTGGGCGATCAGATATATTTTTATATAGGAAGATACTCAAAAAGCTATATTAGAAAAAAGCTAAAAACACAAAGGCGAAAATTTGCAGTAGCACAGATTTTACTTCAAAAATACGGCTGGCCTATAATATTTATTCAACGCTATATGTATGGTTTTAGAACCGTTATTCCTATGAGTATAGGGCTTACTAATTATAGTGCAAAGAAATTTGCAATAATTAATTTTATTTCAGCTCAAGTATGGGCTGCTATTACTATTTTTATAGTGTATATTTTTGGCGAGCATATATGGGAGATTATTAATTGGGCGAAAGACCATTGGTATTTGGCAGGAATTTTAGTTGTAGGATTTTTATGCTTAATTTTATATGCTTTTAAAAGTTTAGAAAATAAATTATTAAGTAAGAAAGGTAAAAAAAATGAAAGTAGTATTTAATGAAAAAAATACTGATTTTAAAGTTTGTTTGATACAAAACAAAGATTTAAGTAGATTTGATGATAAAGAATTTTTTGAAATAAATGATTATAAAGGAGTTGGAGCGATTTGCAACCTAGCTAAAAGAACGCTTTATGTTGGCTTAAACGATGAATTAACTTATGCTAGTTTTATAGCTAGTTTAGGTAGTGCTATTAAGAGCATTAAGAACTTAAATATAAAAAGCATTAGCCTTGAATTTATTAATCTTGGTTGTGAGTTTTATAGTGCTTATGCTCATATTTATGCTGTTATTTCATCTTTATATGAGTTTAACAAATATCATAAAGAGCCTAAGAATTCTAAAATAGAATTAATAAGCCTTGAAACACAACAAAACGATGATATTCAACAAGGCGTTGAGCTAGGTAAAGTATTAGCAAATGCTTGTGAAGATGTAAAAAATATAGTAAATGAAATTCCAAGCACTTATAATCAACTTAGTTTTGAAAAAGACGCTTTAAAATTAGCTAAAGAATTTGATTTAGAATGCAATGTTTATAGCGATGATTATTTACAAAAAGAAGGAATGAACGCATTTTTAGCAGTAAATCGTGCAAGTAGTTATCCTGCAAAATTAATCCACTTAGCTTATAAACCACAAAACGCTATTAAAAAAATAGTTTATGTAGGAAAAGGACTTGTATATGATACAGGTGGGCTAAGTCTTAAACCAGCTGATTATATGCTAACTATGAAAGCTGATAAGAGTGGTGCAGCTGCTGTTTTAGGTATTTTAAAAGCAGCTAGTATGTTAAAACTACCTTATGAAATACACGGAATTATAGGTGCAGCACAAAACTGCATAAGCGAAAAATCATATATGCCTGATGATGTATTAATTTCAAGAGAAGGTGTAAGTATAGAAGTAAGAAATACTGATGCTGAAGGAAGATTGGTTTTAGCAGATTGCTTGAGTTTTGCTCAAGATTTAAAGCCTGATTTATTAATAGATTTAGCTACTTTAACGGGTGCTTGTGTGGTTGGGCTTAGCGAATATACAAGTGGTATTATGGGATATAATGAAGACTTGCAAAACGAGTTTTATAATAATTCAAAAAGAAGTGGCGAATATACTTGCGTTTTACACTTTAATCCACACATTAAAGAGCTTATCAAAAGTAAAATAGCTGATGTTAGCAATACAGGTAGCTCAAGATATGGTGGAGCAATTAGTGCAGGAATGTTCTTAGGCGAGTTTATTAGAAAAGAATATAAAGACAAATGGTTGCATTTAGACATTGCTGGACCTGCCTATGTAGAAAAAGTGTGGGGCGAGAATGCTTATGGAGCAAGTGCAGCTGGAGTTAGAATGAATATTATAAACTTACTTAGAATGGCAAGGAGTGCAAAATGAGCCTTAGCGTAGGTATTGTTGGACTTCCTAATGTTGGTAAAAGTACGACTTTTAATGCTTTAACAAAGGCAGCAAACGCTCAAGCAGCAAATTATCCATTTTGCACCATTGAGCCAAATAAAGCTATTGTTGAAGTGCCTGATGAGAGATTAAAAGTCTTAGCAAATATAGTAAATCCTGAAAGAATAATGCACTCAATGATAGAATTTGTAGATATTGCAGGTCTTGTAAAGGGTGCTAGCAAAGGCGAAGGTTTAGGGAATAAATTCTTAGCAAATATTCGTGAAACTGATTTGATTTTACATATAGTAAGATGTTTTGATGATGAAAATATCACTCATGTTGAAGGTGGGGTTGACCCATTAAGAGATATAGAAATCATAAATCTTGAATTAATCTTAGCTGATATTGAACAACTTAATAAAAAGCTTGATAGACTTAGCAAAGAAGCAAGAGCAAATCTTAAAGGTGCTAAAGAATGCCTTGAATTAGCACAGGATTTATTAAAACACCTAGAAGATGGCAAATTAGCTAGTGAATATGCAAATCGTGATAGCGAAGCTTTTATAACTTTAAATAAAGAATTAAGATTACTTAGTGCTAAAGAAGTAATTTATGGCGTTAATGTAAGCGAAGATGAATTATTAGATGATAATGATTATGTAAAAAAGGTGCGTGAATATGCAGCCAAATCAAATCATAGTGTTTTAAAATTATGTGCTAAGCTTGAAGAAGATTTGGTTGGAATGGACGAAGCTGAAGCTAATGAGTTTTTAAAAGAATTAGGCGTAAATGAAAGTGGTTTAGCAGCTATTATTAGGACAAGTTTTGCTAAGCTTAATTTGATTTCTTATTTTACTTGTGGGGTTAAAGAAGTTAGGTCTTGGACTATTCATAAAGGTTATAAAGCTCCTAAGGCTGCAAGTGTAATTCATAATGATTTTGAAAAAGGCTTTATCAAGGCTGAAGTAATTAGCTATGATGATTTCGTAAATTGTGGTGGCGAAGCAAAAGCTAAAGAAGCAGGTAAATTACGCTTAGAAGGTAAAGATTACGAAGTAATTGACGGCGATATAATGCACTTTAGATTTAATGTATAAACCTTATTAGCAAGGCTTAAAAGTCTTGCTAATCTTTTACAAATCCTTTTTTATTTATAGAATTTAGACAAACTAAAAATCTTTATAAGTTAAAAATATTATTGATTGAAGACAAATCAAATAAAATTAAAAGTCTTGCTAATCTTTTAAAAATCCTTTTTTATTTATAGAATTTAGAAAAGCTAAAAATCTTTATAAGTTCAAAATATTAAAAATATTATTGATTGAAGATAAATCAAACAAGACTTAAAAAGCCTTGCTTGATTTTAGATTAGAAATTATAAGAAAATCCTAAGTTTATATTGTAGTTATTATTAAAGTGATTTGTAATGCTCTTAGCAAAATCTAAATTAATGTTAGTATTAGCACTAGGTTTATAATTAGCTCCGAATTTGATTTCAAATCCTCTATCTTGAACCCTTTCAAAATAATAAGTCATACCATCATTAGCACTATTACTTGGACTTTCGTTTAAGTCTTTAATATAAGCAAATTCAGTATTTAAACCTACTTTATCATTGATTTTAGCACCAGCTTTAATACCTGCTTTTGCAGTATATTGAGCTGCTTGTTCTGTTTGAATTCCTAATACTGCTCCATCAATATTTACTTTTGGATAGCGAGTAGCTATTAATTTAACATTAGGTTCTACATAATAATCAGAGCCAAATCTTTGTCCTACCTTAACTTTTGCTTGCCATAAATTATCATATCTTGTAGTATTTATCATCGCTAAATCGCTCTTATAATTACCCTTTAAAGTTAGTAAATTTAAGTCATAATCAACGAAAAATCCCGAATTAAAATTCGTGCTAGCATAAAGTCCAATGCCAGTTATTCCAACATCAGTGCTTAATGCTTTATTAGCTTTTAGTTTTGCTTTAGAAGCTTTTATACCATAAGCTACATCAAGATTTTTTAAAGATACTTTATTGTCTACTCCGACATTAACTCTGCTACCTTTTAAATTATTTGAATCTGTTTCAAAATAACCATAATCAGAATTTATCCAAAAACCTTTATTTTTATCATCATTTCTTAAGTAATTAAATCTTAAGTCATTATCATCAATATAATATCTAGCAACATAATATGGTGTATACATTATGTTTTTAATCGCACTTGTAACAGCTGGGTCAAGATATTCTAAAGTCAATAAATCCTTATCATCAGCACTAACCTTACCAAAACCTTTTAAAGCTTCTTTATCTATTTCTAAATTAGACCTAATGCTATCTTTATTAATTATTGGTTCTTTATCTGTTAAACCTAAACTCCATACTCCATCTTTACCTATTTCATCAAAGCTTAAAACCTTAGTATTATAAGTAGCTAAAACGGTTTTATAAGTTACTTTAAAGTAAGCTTTATCTTTTTCATTATCTTCTTTTTTACCATTTACAATAGCAATAGGAACTCTTGTATTTACTAGCTTACTTAAGTTCGTATTGTATAAAACGATTTCGTTATTTTCTCCTAAAGCTTCTTTATTTACTATGATAGGACCACTGAATTTATCTTCTAAACTAGTATCAATTCCACCACCATAAATATAAAACTTAGAATTATTAGCATTTAGAGTATTAGTTACAACTTGTGCTTGAATGTGTGAATTATCCACTATTAAATTATCAGCTCTAATTCCACCTATGCCATTGCTATTTGTATTAGTAGCTCTTATTGTTGAATTTTTGATTGTATAAGTGCTATTTTTTAAATCGCTTGTCTTATCATAAGTATTTGTAGCCAAATCATCAATGCTTGATATAGGTTTAGTTCCTGTAATTTCTATGAAGGCATTATCAGCATTTAGCGTATTTGTTTTAAATGTGTTTGCAGTGAAATTACCTGAAATATCTGAATTATTATGCACTAAAATATCTTTATTAAAGGTATTATTTAAGTTCGCATTTATATTGCATTGTTCTACATTGTTATTGTAAATTCCATTGCTAGTGTTTAATGTCCCACACTTATTATTGTCATATTTAATAGCAGCATTAATAATAGAATTATTTACATTCAATTCTGAATTATTTGTAATATCTTCGCTTACATTTTTAACATTTGTAAGACTTAAAATACCGCCATCATCATTTGTAATTTTGGTTGCTAATTCGCCTATATTATTAAAGTCTAATTTAGATTTATCCCCATTATTTTTAATACTTGTTCCAGCGATTTTATCAGTATTATTAATGCTTAAATCTCCGCCATTTTGATTTGTAATATTATTAAATGATTTAATATTATCTAATACCACTTTAATAGCTTCATTTACTAAATCTTTCATAGAAGCATTGCTTAATTTAGTATTGCCTTCGCCTTTTAGTGTTAAATCATCATTAAATGTTGAATTATTTAAATTATTTGTCCCACCATCTATTGTAGTTTTATTGTTAAATTGTGAGCCATTATCTTTTACATTCTTAGCTATAACTTTGCCATCAAATGTAGTTTGATTAGAATCTAGGCAATCTACTTCTACTTTTCCTTTAAGAGTTGTCGTGCTATCTGGTTTAAAACAAGCTTTATTTCCTTTAACGCTTATATCATTTTTTAAAGTTGAATTACTTACTTTAAATTCCCCACTAGCATTTAATTTAGCGTCTAATTTAGACTTATCATCAATATTTTTAATATCCAAATTATTCGCATTAAATGTAACATTTTCGCCTATATTAACACCATTTTTACCATCAATATTGCTTAAACCTGTGCTAGTGATTGTAACAGGAGTTGTATCATCGCTACAAATACTAGCTTTGTTATTTAAATCCAAATCCTTAGTATCAATGCTAGAGCAAACTTTAGCATTATTAGTTAATGTGGTTTTTCCATTATTTGCAGTGATTATTGCGTCTTTTCCTTTAAACTCCCCACCACTAATAGTAATATTCCCAGAATTTGAAGTAGCTTTAATATTATTTGATTTAGTGTTGTTTAAATTAATATCATTATTTGCATTTAAATTCGTATTATCTTTTATAGTTGCATTAGTTACATTGATATTTTTATCTGCTTTTAAATCAGCATTAACTTGTGTAGGCTCGCTTCCTTTGATTGTGATATTTTCTTTTGAAGTTAGTTTAGAATTAATCTTGCTTGGATTATTCTTATCATCTGAAGTTACAATAATATCTTTTATAGCATTAATTGTCGCATCAATTACGCTATTTGCTATATTTGCCATTCCTTGCAAGATAATATTAGAACTCTTATCATCTTTACCTATTTGAGAATTATTAGCATTAAGATTATTAGCATTTACATTGCTTGAGTTCAATGTAGCATTTGTAGCTGTAATATTATTAGCTTTATTAATATCTGCATTTATCGTTGTATCTTTTCCTAAAGTAATATCATTAGCATTTTTTATAGTAGAGTTAATGGTAGTTTTTTTATTAGCTGCAGGTGGTTCTGGACTAATTCCATCATGCACCCCTAGATTTTGAGCGTCATTACTTAAGATTATATTACCTGCTACATTAATATTTCCGCCAGCAACTTCAGCCCCATTTGCAATTAGTAGCGTTCCACTAGGATTTTTGCTAGTTAAATCTCCTTTTATAGTAGCATTATCAATTGTAGCATTGTTAAAATTACTATCTGCATTAATCACTGCACCTCTTCTAGCTACTAATTCATTAGTTTCTATTGCTTTATTAATTGTAGTAGTTGTGTTATTAGCACAAGAGCCACCACCTATTATATCTACTCTACCGCTACTATTAATATTTGAATTAACAATAGAACCATTTTGCACGGTAACTAAATTAGTTCCTTTAATTAAACCATTATTAGTAGTAGAGCAATCTATTAAGGCTTTATTTGTAAATAATTCTCCTAAAACATTTACAACTGATTGTTTAGTAGCTGAAAAATCACTAGAATTACCATTATTTAAAGTTACGCTAGATGAACTTATATCAGTATTTTTTGCATTTAGAGTATTTGTTTTTATATTTTTAGAATTTGTAATGCTTAATTTCTCATCAGCTTTAATTAAATCAGCTTTAATTCCTTTAGCTTCTTGTGTATTTAAGATATTAGTATTTTTAGCACTGATAGTATCTCCAGTAAATTTAACATCATCTAAAGTTAAATCATTTAAGCGTTTGCTAGTATCATTACCTATATTTGCATTAGTTAAATCTACATTTTTAAGATTTAATGTATCATCTATACTTGCTGCATTTATATTAGAATTACTAATCGTAGAATTAGCAATTTTTAAATTCCCATCAATTCTAACATCATTATTTTTATTAGCATCTTTATTTTGAATGTTTAATTTTTCTAAAAGCATATCTTGAGCTAATTGTAATAATGTTTTATTAGCTTTGATTGTAGTTTCTTTTGAATTGTCTAATTTAGAATTAATGAAATTAACTTCATTAGAAGTTAGATTTCCCGATAAATTAGCGTCTTTTATAGTAGTAGTGCTTTTGATATTTACATTACCACTAAGTGTAGCTTGATTTCTTACTTCTAAATTATCAGTATTTTCAATTGACGCTAATACTTTTGTATCTTTTCCATCTATTATGATTTTACCACCATTAGTATTTGTGCTAAGCTTTGTGCCTTCGTTGATTACGCTTTTGTTTTGTAAGGTTATTGTATTAGCATTTATGGTAGCATTTTCTGTTGTTGAATTATCAATCGTTATATCTTTAGCTTGTAAGCCACCTTGTATAGTTGAGCCATTATTTACTTTTATATCAGTAGCATTAATTTGTGAGTTTGTTTTAGTGCTACTATCATTTAAAGTGACGCTATTAGCATTTACAACACCACTTTCTCCTAAAATAGCTTTGCTTTCAAATTCTGCTGTAGTAGTTATTGTAGAATTAGCATTTAATGTAGCACCATCTTTTACAAGCAATTTATTAGCATTAATTGTCCCTTTTATATCGGTTTCTTGAGTGCCAGGTGCAGGGTATTTGCTATCTAGTATTTTATTACTTAAAATAACACTTCCACTATTTGTTATAAACTTAGCATTTTCATCTGATTTAGCTCCGTATCCTAATACAATATCACTATTTTTAGATTCTAATTCTCCGTTTATAGTCCCCCAATATGCTTGGATTTTATTATTTGCCTTAATTTTTGCAGTTTTTTCTACATTTGCATTTAATAAATCCACGCTATCATCTATATCTAAAATACCTTTTATATTTGCAGTTGCTATTCTTGCACCATTTGCTTTGATTGTTTTATCTGCATTCAAGGTAGCATAATTTGATATATCTACAAATCCACTTGCATTTATATTGGCATTGATTGTTGTATCTTTGTCGCTAATAGTAATGTCTTTAACATTTGTAATATCTGCATTAAGCTTACTTCCATAAGATATTGTTGCATTGCCACCTATATCAAGAGCTGAATTAATTTCGCTATTGTTATCTATAATTACATTGCCAGTTGATTTGAAACTATTTCCATTATAAGTTGAGTTTTGAAAATAAGCTCCGTCTGTATTGATATTTGCACCACTAACACTTGCATTAGTAGATTTAAAATAATTACTTGTAAATTCTCCACCACTAACATTAGTTTTGTCTTTACCTAATTCTCCAATATTAATAGAATTTGTGCCAGTAAATACTCCACCATTTACATTGCTACCTGATTTAACATATATATCATTTGCATTTAATTCTCCGCTACTTACATTACCACCAGAATTAATGTTTATAGTGTTATTTGCAGTGATTTTACCACCACTTACATTGCCACCAATGTCGGCTTGATTTGTAGCATTTAGCTCTGATGAGCCACTTATATTTCCATCTTTATTTAATTTAATATTAGTAGCTGTGTGAGTTCCTTTGCTTACATTTGCACCATCTTCAATGATAATATCAGCTCCTGCTATGGTATTGCCTTGTATATTAGACTTGCCTTTATAAGTAACATTATTAAACTTACTTTCTAAATTAGCGTTTTCGCTTGTGTTTGAATTATCTAGCGTAATATCTCCACCTTCAGCTGTTATTTTACCCGATTGGATATTTGAGTTATTGTTAATATTTACATTTTCATTAGCTTTAAGTGTTCCAGAAAGTATATTTGAATTGTTAGTAATATTGATATTTTTACCATTTATGTTCTTTGCATTACTATCTGTATTATCTAAAGTTACACCGCCTTGAGTTGATGTTACTTCTGTTTTTGACATTAAGGCTTTATCGGTTTTATTATCCTTAATTGTTATATCGCTACCACTTTTTAAGGTTACTAAATCTAGCTTAGAATTGGTTATATTTATTTTATTTCCACTTTGAGTAGACCAAATACCACCATCTGTAGTGTTGTTTGAAGTAATATTTGAATTAGTAATATCAATAGTTGAATTTGGCTTACCCACAACTATGTGTTTAAAATCAACATTTGAACCATCAATTTTAATATCTTTATTTGTGCTAATATTTCCGGTAGTGCTTACAGAACTATTATTTATTGTAAGATTATCAGCGTTTATTCTATCCCCATTTATATTTGCATTATCTGTGATAGTTAGTTTTTGTATAGCGTGTGTTGAAGTGCCACCAGTTGTTCCTATATTAACATCAGTATATTTACCACCTTTGATATTAATCCCACCTGTTGTGCTACCTTTTTCTTGTCCTATATCAGAATTACTCGCAGTAACATTTACAAGGTTTAGAGTTTTATTTTGACCGCCTATTATATTAACAGCGTTTTTGCTAGTTCCAACGATTGTAGTGCCTGTTATGGTTGTATTATCTTTAGTAAAAGTAGCAGCATTATTATCTTTTGTATTTATCGTGCCATTTAGTAAATTAGAATTTATATTAAAGCCAGCTGAATTGATATTAATCGTATTATTAGTGCCGGTAGTTGCATTAGTTGCGTCGCCTAATATTACACTCCCACCATTATGAGTAATAGTATTGCCACTTGTATTGCCATTAATATTTAAAGTCCCACTATCACTTGTAATAGTTGAATTACTAACTTCATTTGCAGTTAAAGTCCCACCTTTGCTATTTATGGTTGATTTATCTTTAACATTATTAACGCTTAATTTTCCATTAGCATTACTATTAATAGTTGAGCCTAGAACATCGCCTGATATAGTTAAATTACCATCTGTATTACTATTAATAATTGAGTTATTTGTAACATTTTTAGTAACTTCAATTTTAGCACCATTGCTATTGATAGTTGAGCTATCTATATTGTTTGTTACCTTTAAAGTCCCGCTAGTTCCATCAATTGTAGAACCTACTATATTATTTGTAACATTAATAGTCCCACCATTATTTTTAATAGTTGAATTGTCAATATTATTTGTAACACTTAAATTCCCACCACTTTCACTATTTATAATTGAATTAGCAGTAATATTATCAGCAGTTATATTTGCACCTTTACTATTAATTGTAGATTTATTTGTGATATTTCCCGCAGTTAAAGTTCCACTATCGCCTTCAATTGTTGAATTGTCAATATTGCTATTTACTTTAATAGTCGCACCTTTACTATTGATAGTAGATTTATTTGTGATATTTCCCGCAGTTAAAGTCCCACCATTTCCATTGATCGTTGAGCCATTAATTTCATTTGTAACATTAATAGTTCCACCAGTTTCGCTATTGATGATGGAATTATTATTGATATTTTTAGAAGTTAGAGTTCCACCTTTGCTATTAATAGTTGTAGATGAAATAGTTTCAGCGTTTAGATTACCGGCTTTATTTTCTAGCTTAGAATTAGAAGAGCCATTACCTTCTAAGGTATTTAATGTCATTGTACCTGATTTATTTTGTAAAAATGTGTTTTCTAGTTTTGTATTACCTTTTACAGTAAATTTAGAATTTTTATCATTTACTAAGTAGGTTTTATTGCCTATCAAATCACCTTCTACTAACAATGAAGCATTAGCATTTTCTATATAAATTCCATCTTTGCTTTTAAGCTCATCATCTGTCATATTTGCTGAGTCATTTAAATCTCCATTAACAGTTAAATCATTCTTAATTGTCATAGAGCTTTTTTTATCCATCCATAAGGTGCTTCTTTGCTCTCTACCACTAGCATATTGACCACCTTGGCTATTAATTATGAAATTTAAAAAAGTCCCATTAAAACTATCTAAAGGGTGAAAATCTCCACCACCACTCATAGTAAAACTAGTATTTTCAGCACTTGCTCCGTTAGTAAATTTGATACTTGAAACATCTGTTTGACCTAAATTTGTATATGTATCATTAGTATTGACAATAGTTAAAACTTTACTACCATCAACAGTCGCTGCTTGAACTGAACTAATTATCGTAAATGCTAGTAATGACATTCTTATGGTCTTATTCATATGAAATCCTTAAAAAGTTGCTTGATTTTTATTAATGCTAAAAAATTGATATAAATCAAGGTATTATATTTATAAATTGAAAAAACAAAGCTTAAAAAATGATAATTTTGCAACAATTTTTGCTAAATTTTTCGCAATAAAATACTTAAATATTACAAGTTTTCTAATAGTAATTTAGTTGTATTTATAATGCTTTATATATTGTTGTAGTAGATAAAATATTAATTTATAAAAATTTAATATTTATTATTAAATATTTAAAATCTTAAATATAAATTAATTTTTATTAGTAAATATAAAAATATATATTTTATAATTTTTCTTAAGAATTTCATTTTCAAATTCTAATTATTCAAAGAAGACTAAAAATACCTTATAACTTTATGATAATACTTACTATATAAAATGTTCTTTTATATTTTAAAAAGGAGAAATTATGGCAATTTCAAGAAGAACATTCCTTAAAGGTTCAGCAATTACAGCTAGTGCGATTACTTGTCCTTTGAGTGCTGATACAAATTTTTATGATATCAAGCAAATCCCACATGCTACACATTTTGGTGCATTTACAGCCGAAGTAAATAGCGAAGGAAAAATAATCAATCTTATCCCACACGAAAGCGATAAAAACCCAAGCGTAATCACTAAAGCTATCATAGATAGAACATATTCAGATACAAGGGTAAAATATCCAAGTGTTAGAAAAAGTTTTTTAGAAGGTAAAAATCGCCCTGATTTAAGGGGTCGTGAGCCTTTCGTTCGTGTTAGTTGGGATGTAGTGCTTGATTTATTATACAAAAAGCTTAAAGCTACAAAACCTGAAAATATCTTTAACGCAAGTTATGGTGGATGGGGTCATGTTGGCTTACTTCATAATTGTAACGCAGTTGCAGGTAGATTTTTTAACACCGTTTTAGGTGGAGCAATAGGCACTGATGGAGAGTATAGTAACGGAGCAGCGGGTAAAGTAAATACTGCTATAGCAGGGGATTTAGAAGTTTATAGTTTGCAAACAAATTACGAGCAAATGATTAAAAACTGCGAAGTTTATGTAATGTGGGGTTGTGATATTTACAAGGATAATCAAATAGATTTTAAGGTAGCTAATCGTGAGAATGATAGTTGGCTTAAAAAATACGCAGCTAGTAATATAAAGTTTATTAACATTGACCCACAATACACAAAAGCAGCGCAAATTACAAAGGCTGAATGGATAAAAATCGTCCCAAATACCGATGTTGCAATGATACTTGGAATGTGCCATTATTTATATACAAGTGGAAAATACGATAAAGAATTTATAGCTAAATACACAGATGGATTTGATAAATTTTTACCATATTTACTAGGTAAAACTGATGGAGTAGAAAAAACTCCTGAATGGGCGGCTAAGATTTGTGGAATTGATGCGACTAAGATTAAAGAATTATGCGATTTATTCGTTAGTAAAAGAACATTTTTAGCAGGTAACTGGGCAAATCAAAGAGCGCATCACGGCGAACAAGCTGACTGGGCTATCATAACTTTAGCTTGTATGATTGGTCAAGTAGGACTGCCTGGTGGTGGATTTGGCTTTTCTATGCATTATTGCTCGGCTGGTGGAGCGTTTAGTGGAGCATTACTTCCTGTTGGATTGCCACAAGGAAAAAATAGCGTAAATATAAATATCCCTGCAAGTCGTGTTAGCGAAGCTATCCTAAATCCAAATAAAACTATCAATTTTAAAGGCAAAACCTTTACATATCCAGAGATTAAAATGTTTTATGTAGCAGGTGCTAGTGTTTTAGGTCATCATCCAAATACTAATGAATTAATTCATGCTTTAAGACAACTTGAAACAATAGTTGTTCATGAGCCTTGGTGGACGCCGATGGCAAAAATGGCTGATATAGTAATCCCAGCTACAACAACACTTGAGCGTGATGATATAAGCTTTGGTGGTTCATATTCGCAAGATTGGGTGTATGCTATGAAAAAAGTAATCGAGCCTGTGTATGAAAGCCGCAATGATTACGATGTATTCTATGAATTAGCAAAGAGATTTGGCGAAAGAGAATTGGCTAAGTTTAGTGGTGGCAAGAAAGACCATTTAGAATGGATAAGAAGTTTTTATGAGAAGAGTGATTGTATAAATGAAATGGAATTTGATGAGTTTTGGGAGAAAGGCTCACTTCATTTTGAAATTCCAAAAGAAGCTTATGAATTCGTTCGCCACGCTGATTTTAGAAAAGACCCAGTGAATAATAAATTAGCAACAGAAAGTGGAAAATTCCAAATCTATTCACAAAAATTTGCTGATTATGATTTACCTGATTTTAAAGGTCATATAACTTGGTTTGAACCGGCTGAATATTTAGGAAATCAAGAATTAAGCAAAAAATATCCATTCCATTTATTAAGCCCACACCCAAGATATAGAATTCATTCTCAACTTGATAATACTTGGGTAAGAGAGCTTTACAAAATCCAAGGTCGTGAGCCTGTAGTAATTAATACAGAAGATGCTAAAAAGCTTGGTATTAAACACGGCGAAGTGGTAGAAGTATATAATAATCGTGGTAGATTATTAGCTGGTGCATTTGTAAGTGATGATATTAGAAGTGGCGTTGTAGCTATTCAAGAGGGTGCTTGGTATGACCCTGAAGATGATAAAGATAATTCAAGATGCAATCAAGGTCATGTAAATGTGCTTACTTCATCTCGCCCAACTTCTCAAATGGCACAAGCAACTAGCGTAAATACTTGCTTAGTAGCGATTAGAAAGCTAGGTAAAAACGAAGCTGTTAAACCATATAAAAACACAACACCACCAACAATTATAGGAGCGTAAAATGAGAAAAATTATAGGATTATCATTAATTACTTTAAGTGCTTTTGCATATAAGCCTGATTATCAGCAAATATTTTTACCAACTCCTGCAAAAGTTGAGACAAAAAAGCAAGAATTTGCTAAAGATATTAGATTTATCTTAGACGAAAAAGCAACAATGCTAGATGAAAATCAAAAGCAAATCGGAACGATTTATGAAGGAACTATGGTTAAGCTAATTGAAACTAAGGGAGATTTAGCTAAGGTTAGCATTAGTGGAGAAGTTGTAGGAGATAAATTAGCTTTTAATAAAAATGCGGAATTTGTCTATTTAGAGAGTAAAAACGCTAAGCCTGAAATGAGCTTTTGGGTAAAATCAAGCTCTTTAACTACTGATAAAGACGCTGCTTTTGAAGGTGTTGAGGTGTTTTATTATGATTCTTGCACGAGTTGTCACGCAGCACACGCTCCAAGCGAACACGCAATAGATGAATGGGACGCTTATTTAGGAGCAATGCAAATGAATGCAAAAATTACTGACGAGCAAAAGGATAGAATATTACGCTATATGCAAGCACATTCTAGCAATGGAGCTTTTAAGTAAATTAAAATAGAATTTGTAATTAGGATTAATTACAAATTCTTTTATTATTTTTCTATTTTTGTTTTACAATCTAAGCACTCTATAAATGTGCCTTTTTTAAGTTCTTTTATAATCATTATTCCGCCACAATTAGCGCATTTTTCTTTAGCTAGTGGGTATGAGCTAATGAAATTACATTTAGGATAAGAACTGCACCCATAAAATGCACCCCTTTTAGAAAATCTTTGCACCAAATCGCTACCACATTTAGGGCAAGGGACATCTAGTTTTACTAATTCTTTTTTAGGTTTTTCTTCTTTGTTTTCGGTTTTTGTATTGTTTAAATTCCTTGAATATTTGCATTTTGGATAACCACTACAAGCTACGAATTTACCGAATTTGCCTTCACGAATTAGCAATTCTTTACCACAATCAGGGCAATTTTCTCCTAGTTTTTCTACTTGTTTTTGACTTTGAATACTTGTTTTTCCATCGTTGATTTTAGTGATAAATGGCTCATAAAATTCATTTAAAACCTCATCTAAATCACGCCCATGAGTTGCAATCTCATCTAAACGCTCTTCCATATTGCTAGTAAATTTCGCATCTACTATTTGCATAAAATGTTCTTCTAAAAATTCTATGATTTTTTCGCCTTTTTCTGTAGGGATTAGTTGTTTTTTCTCTAACTTCACATAATCTCTATCAATTAAAAGGCTTGTTGTAGGTGCGTAAGTGCTAGGACGACCTATGCCTAATTCTTCAAGTTGTTTAATAAGACTTGCTTCGTTGTATCTTGCAGGTGGCTCTGTGTGTAAGGTCTTTATTTTTGAGCTTTGTAAAGTCATTTTATCGCCTTTATTTAAAGCAGGTAAAATCTTATCTCCACTAGCATCATCATTCAATCTTAAATGTCCATCAAAAAGCACTCTTCTTCCACTTAGTTTAAACTTCGCCTTATTACTTGTGATATAAATTGTATTGTTTTCTATCTTCGCATCAGCCATTTGGGTCATTAAAAATCTATCATAAATTAATTTATACAATTTATATTCATCAGCCTTTAAATATTCTTTAGCAATTTCAGGAGTAAAGCTAACATTAGTTACACGAATAGCTTCGTGAGCTTCTTGAGCGCCTTTGCTTTTAGTCTCATAAACTCTTGCTTTAGTCGGTAAATATTCTTTGCCATAGTCTTTTGCGATTTGCTCTCTTGCTGATTTTATTGCTTCTTCGCTTAAGTTTAAGCTATCAGTTCTCATATAAGTAATTGCACCCATAAATCCTGTGTGAGTTTGAACGCCTTCATATAAAGTCTGTGCTAACATCATAGTTTTTTTAGGAGAAAAACCTAATTTAGAACTAGCAGCTTGTTGTAAAGTAGAAGTCATAAAAGGTGGCTTTGGACTATCTTTACGCTCTTTTATACTGATTTCATCTACTATAAAATCCGAGCTTTTAATGTGTTTTAGGATTTCTTCGGCTAAGGCTTTTTCAGTAATGCTTGTTTTTGATAATTTCTTGTTATCAAATTCTATTAATTCTACTTCTAAATCTGTTTTAAACTTAGTATCAAGTTCATAATACTCAATGCTTACGAAATTTCTTATTTCTCGCTCTTTTAAGATAATTAATCTTAAAGCCGCACTTTGAACCCTACCAGCACTAAGCTTGCTTGCTACCTTGCTTGATAATAAGCCACTTAATTTAAAACCCACAATTCTATCTAGCATACGCCTAGCTTGTTGAGCATTTACGCTATTTAAATCTATTTTTCTTGGGTGTTTAATAGCGTTTAAAATAGCGTCTTTTGTAATTTCGTGAAAAACTATTCTATCATAGCCTAAAATATCTCCGCCTAAGATATTTGCTAGATGATATGCAATTGCTTCTCCTTCTCTATCTTCATCGGTTGCTAGTAAGACTTTAGCACCTTTGCTAAGGCTTTTTAATTCTTTTACTATGCTTGAGTGAGTTTTACTGATTTCATAATTAGGTTTAAAATGTCCATCTTCTATATCAATTCCTAATTTATTTTTAGGCAAATCCCTAATATGACCTTTAGACGCAATTACGCTATATTCACTACCTACAAATCTTGAAATTGTTTTAGCTTTGCTTGGTGATTCTACTATTATTAGGGTATTACTCATTCGTTCTCCTTGATTAAAACATTGGCAAATTCATCATATAATTTTCTATATTCATCGCCAAGTTTTACTAAATCTTTATTTGTGCTAATGTATTCTAAATCCTTTAACACTGCATAATCTTTTAAAAAATTATTTGCATTTTCTTTTTTAAGATAAGTTTTTGCAAGTTCGTTATATACATTTAAAAATTCCTTTTGAAAATCTTCAAATTTTTCTAAATCAACACTTAATAAAGTATCATTTGAAAAGCTTAAAACCTTGCTTTTAAATAATATTGCTAAAAATATCAAACCTTCACAATAATAAGGCTCTATTTCTTTAGTGCTTTTATAAGCCATTAAAGATACTGCTCTACTTGTTATATTTGCTAATAAGGCCTTTTTGTATTTTTCATCAAAATGATTGCAAAAATCATATATCCCACCAGCACTTGCTTTAAATTCTTCAATATTTTTAAATACTCCATTAGTATTCATTAAGCTTTCTGTATCGCTACCTATAAAGAAAATATGTCCTGCTTCGTGTCCAATGGTGCTAATCTCATAAATCTTTTTCCATAAAAACTCATCATTTAATACGCTTTTATTGTAGTCGTTAAAGGCTTTATCAAATACTTTTTGATTTAGCATTGTTCTTGGTTTTGATTTTGTTTTTTTATAGACAAAATCTAAAAATGCAAATATTTTTTTGCCATAATTTGCTGATACAAATTCATCATTTGGCACAACTTGAGCTGAAAATAAGCCATTTAATTCTGCTCCATAATAAAGTATAGGTTTGCTAATATGAAGCTCAATTTTGTCTAAATTAGCTAGGCTTAGATTTAATGCGTTTTGATTAGTTATATTAGCGTTTTTATAAGCTTTATTTAAGCTATTTTTCATCTTATTAACAAAACTTTCACTATTAAAATCATAATTATCATCAATTCTAATATCCCACTCAAGTGCTACTGAATGAGTAAATGCGTCTTCGTAATATTCTAAAAAATGCCCAACTTGAATGAAGTCTTTTGCCCCCATCCAAGCTATTTCAGCATTTTGCCAAGGCTTTAGGCTAAGCTCTTTACTCATTAAAGCATTTTGCAAGGCTTTAAGATATTTTATATATGCTTCATTTTTATGATTTAATTTAAAAAACTCATTAAAGTATTCATCAATCTTTTTAAATTCTTCTTCAAAATATAAAGAATATGGTAAAAGCTCTGGTTTAGTATCCAAATTAATTGCTATTGCATAAATCCTAGTAGCTATTTCATCATTTTCATCAAGATAATAAAGCTTATTATTTTTTATAAACTCATAAGGATTTTCTAAACTTTTAAAAAATTCATTATTTTTTTCAATTGCCTTATCCCATTTAGGCTGAATACTATTAAAAACAAGACCGATTTTATGCACTAGTTTTAATAAATCTACATAAAATTTATCTAAACAAGGGCTTAATTTTTCAATGATTTTTATATGTCTTTGCTCGTAAAATTCTTTTACTCTTTTATATGCTAAATCCTTTGCTTTTGCTAAGTTTATATTATTTTTTTTGCAAGTATTTTCATAATTTGTAGTATTTAGCTCAATAATTCTTAATAAATATGAATTGAAATTCATATCATTTATCTCTAAGCCAAGTTCTTTTAAATCATTATTGATAAGTCTTGCTAAATCGTGATTGCTTGATGAGTTTAATTTGTATAATGAGAATAATTCTTCTTCGTGCTCTTTTATGATTTTTCCTAACATTTTTGCTCCTTTTTTCGCATTTTGCCAAAAAATATTTAAATATGGAACACACTTTGCTATATAAGTAAAAATATTTTTAAACAAGGATAGAAAATGGCAATTTCACCTATGAATAATACTGCTATGAGTGTTAATACAAGTATCGCTGCACAAAATGCTAATACGCTTTCTGATAAGCAAAAATCAGAGGGCTTTAGTCTTGATAATACCATTCATACAAGTGATGTAAAAAAGCAAGAAGCAGATGCAAAAGCCTTAAAAGAAGCCGATGGGACTAATCCAAATTCTAAGATTTCTCAAGAAGCTTTTATGAGATTATTGCTTGAAGAATTAAAGCATCAAGACCCAACAAGTCCAATGGATAGTGATAAAATGCTAACTCAAACAAGCCAACTAGCAGCTCTTGAAACTCAAGAAAAAACTAATAAAACTATGGATGAATTAGCTAAGAGAATGGAATTACTTAGCAATAGTGTAGGAATTGGTATGATTAATGCGGTTGGTAAAATGGCTGTGCTTAAAAAAGATACCTTTACTCACGATGGTAAGGCTGTTGATTTGCCGTTTAACTTATACTTTCCAAATGGTGCTCCAAATGATGTAGTAATAGGTGTATTTAACTCAAATAAAGAGCAAATTGACGCAATTAAAGTTGATAAAGACATTATTCAAAAAGGTAATAATAATTTTATTTGGGATACTAGATATGAAGATGGAACTATTAGAGAGAAGGGTGATTTTAAATTCGTAGCTCAATATGAAGATGAACACGGAAATATAGTTCAAATTCCTAGTGGTTATTTTAAGGTTGATGGGGTTACTTTTGAAGATGGTAAGGCTTATTTAAACGCTTCTGGTATTAAAATCAGCTTTGATGATATAGCACAATTTCAGGATGAAAAACTATGATGCGTTCATTTTATAACGGGGTTAGTGGAGTAAAAACTCATAGTTTTGGAATGGATTTATTAGCTAATAACATTTCAAACATAAACACCGTTGGCTACAAGGCTGCTATGCCTGAATTTAAAGACATATTTTATCAAACAGGCAATGATGTTGGTGGCTTAAATAATTTTGGGGCAAATCAAGTCGGACTTGCTGCAAGTGGTTTAAGCTCAACTTTTTCTCAAAAACAAGGAGCATTAGTTTCTAGTCAAAATACCTTTGATGTAGCACTTGAAGGCAAGGGATTTTATGGCATAAAAGATTACGATGGTAATACTTATTATACTAGAAATGGGGCTTTTAATATTGATAGCGATTTTAATTTGGTTGATAGTTTTGGAAGATTTGTGCTAGGGACTATGAATGCTGGATTTAATGCGAGTGCTATGAGTGAAAATATTAAAGAAATGTTTGGAAAAGTTAGTTCAAATGCTGGTTTTACAATATCTAATAATGATTTAGATATTAAACTAAACGCACCAAACGCACAAACTCCTATAACATTGCCAAGAACACTTTTTATGAATGCAGTAGCAACTACAAATGTAAATATTAAAGCAAATCTTAGCAATGCTTTTCACGAAGAAGATAAGTATATAAATCTTGATAATATTGAATTAGAAATTGATAATAATAAAAGCACTTTTAAAGCAAGTAATCTTGAGCCTAATGCTAGAATTTTATTAGAAGTTGATAGGGGAGATGGAAGCGATACTATAGAAGCATTTGCTGATGAGTTTGGGAATTTAGAAAAGACAATTAGCGGGAATGTAAATAGCTTTAGTGCAAGGCAAGTAAAGACTATTAATGTAGGTGCTAATAATAAATTTGATATAGCAACTTATGATGCGAATGGAAATATTAGAAAAATTGATTTGCAAATACAAGCTATTGATAAGCTTAATTTTAAAGCTACTGCTATTTTAAAAGATACTCAAGGAAATACTATTAGTGAAGCTAGTGGGAATATTATTTTTAATACCGATGGTTCATTAAATACAAATGAATTAGATCAAATAGATGGAATAAATCTAAATCTAGGAAGCCCAAGAGTTGATGGCAAGGGTGGATATGATGGATTAACTTGTATTGATAATGCAAAAATAGAGCGTTATGTAGAAGCAAACGGCTATCCAGCAGGAGTTTTAAAAGATTACGCTATTGATGAAAGGGGCAATATATTAGCTAATTTTACCAATGGTAAATCTCAAGCTGTAGCTAAGTTTGCAGTGTTTAATTTCGTAAATGAGCAAGGCTTACATAAAAATGGAGAAAATGAGTTCAGCACTACTCCTGATAGTGGAAATCCTATATTTTTTACCGATGCAAATGGTAATGTAATAAACTCATATAAAATCAAATCAAATTATTTAGAGCAAAGCAATGTGGATTTAGGCACGGAGCTTACTCAAGTGATTATTTTTCAAAAGGCTTATGAAGCAAACGCTAAGAGTATCACAACAGCCGATCAAATGCTAAAACGCGCAATAGAGATGAAAAAATAATACAAAATAAATTATATTTAGCACAATTTTTCGTGTTAAATATAATTAAAAATATATTTTAAATAAATTATTTAGTATAAAAATATTTAAAAATTGTGTGTTTTATAATTAATTTAGAATTTAAAATATGTATTTTTGTGTTATTTTCTTTTTAAATAAAGTTAATTTTTATTTTCTTTAGCTTTTAATATATAAATTAATTTTTATTAATATTTTGAAATATTAAGAAAGTATTGTAACTAGGGATTTTAAGAAAAATTTTATGAATAAAATATAATTTAAAAAATCATAATTTTTATATGTTTAAGTTTTATTTAATAAATTAAATATATAGTTCTCGTGCAAATTTATTCAAAGGAGACACAATGAAAAAACGTAACAAACCTGTTGCTGGGGGGGGGTATTTTAAAGTTATCTCTTGCAGCTAGTGCATTAATTTTCTCTCAAGGCTTAATTGCTGATGAGCCACAACCTACAAATGAAAATACACAATTAGTAACTTCAAAGGAAACAACAAACCCAATCGGAACTCCAACTGCTGAAAATGATCAAGATGGTGAAGTAACCACTCCTGAAAATGATCAAGATGGTGAAGTAACTACTCCTGAAAGTGATCAAAATGGTGAAGTAACTACTCCTGAAAGTGGTCAAATCGGAACTCCAACTGCTGAAAATGATCAAGATGGTGAAGTAACTATTCCTGAAAAAGTTGAAACTCCTGAAAAAGGTGAAAAACAAGACTCATCAGTTGATACAAAAGACCCTGATGAGCCGAAGAAAGAAGGTCAAGTAGATGAAAATCAAAAAGATGAAGCAAGTAAAGAAGATGGTTTAAAAGCTGAAGATACTCCAAAAGTAGATGAAGCTCCAAAAGCTGAAGATAAAAAAGAAGAAGTTAAAGAGCCAGAAGCAAGCAAAGAAGATACAAATAAAGAAGATGCAAATAAAGGTGAAGAAGATAGCAAAAAAGATGAAGCTACTAAACCAACCAAACCTGATGTAAGCACACCAGCTGTCCCAGAGAAATCTCCTGAAGAAGTTAAAAAAGAGCAACTAATCAAACAAACAGAAGAAATAGTAAAAAATCTAGGTAATCTAGGAAATATGGCAAAAGATAAAGTAAATGAACTTGTAACTATCCTAGTAGATAGCGGAGTTAGTGATTTAGCTACATTTAATGCAAATAAATTAGACGCTACTACAAAAGCAAAAGTTCAAACAGCAGCAAATGCAATAGCAACAAAAGTAATTGATAATGAAAAATCAAATATCACAAGCAATGCTCTAGGTGCGTTTAATGTGCAAATTAATAATATGAATAAGCGTTTAGGTGAGATTAGGGGATTAAATTCTGATATTGGAACTTGGTTTAGAGCTTATGGCGGAAGATTTAGCGATAGTAGCAATCATATTAATTTCTACTCAACTCAATTTGGTGCTGATAAGATGAGTAATTTAAGCGATGCTGATGTGATAACTGGTGCGATGATAGGATTTGATAAAGTTAATGCTGATACTAAGGCAAATGGCTTTAATATTGGTGTATATGGAAGTTATATCCATAATAATGGTTTATTTGTTGATAGCGTTTTAAAATATGCAAATACAAGCTTTAAAAAGACTGGCGTAGAGTTTAAAAAACAAAACTCTGTATTATTAAGCGTTGAAGGTGGATATAGAGCTAAGATTAATGAAAAAGCTTATGTAGAGCCAAGTTTAGAAATAATCACTGGTCGTGTAGGTAAATATGAAGCTAAGAGCAAGGCTAATACAATAAGTGTTAAATCATTTACACCAATTATGATTAAGCCACAAGTTTATACAGGTATAGAGCATAAAGACTTTGTATTTAGAGCTGGAGTTGGTGCTGTAGTTAATGCGAAAAAACAAGAAGCTGATATAGTAATCAATAATATCGTAAATGGAATTGATGCTAAAGCTAAAACTAAGTTAAATAGCAATAATCACGGATTTGCAAGTGTAGGTGGTAGCTATAAAGTAAATGATAATCTAAGAATTAATTTAGGCGTAGAAAAGAGCTTCGGAAGTAAGTTCAAAAAAGACTATGAAGTAAATGCAGTTATTAGATATACATTCTAATTTGTTTAAAGCTTAAGGTATTTAAACCTTAGGCTTTAAAATAAAAATAATTTAGTATGATATTTTTATATTTAAATTATTAAAGGAGTTTTGATGGCTACAAGTAAGGATTATTTGGAGTATGTTTTAGACTTGTTTGATGGATTGAATATAAGATATAAATATATGTTTAGTGAATATATGCTGTATTATAAAGATAAGGTTATAGGTGGTATTTTTGATAATCAATTACTATTAAAACCTACAAAATCAGTGTTGAAATACTTAAATGAACCTACTTTTTTATTGCCTTTTAAGGGTGCAAAAAATGAGATGGTTTTGTTTGATAAAGAAGATAAAGAGCTTTTGAGTATGATTGTAATAGCAATGGTTGATGAATTGCCAAATCCTAAAAAGAAGCTTAAAAATAGTATAAATTGTATTAGTAATTAAAATATTTATAAAAATTCTTAATTTTAAATTCTCATAGCTATTTTGATTGAAATCTTGTGAAAAGTATTTAATATATTTATAATATATCAAGATAACTTGATATTTAGAATACTATAATAAATTTTCAAAATTATTTTATTTTGAAAAAGGATTTTTATGGAATTTACAAGTGAGAAATTATTAGAAACTTTTTATGAGTTTTTGTTTTTAACTGCTGAAATAAGCTTTTTATTTATTTTTATCAATATGATTATGTTTTATATTAATTCAAGATATAGCTTTAATAAATATTTAAAAAATAATGTTTTTTCATATTTTATAGCAATATTTTTAGGCTCAATTACTACTTTTTGTTCTTGTTCAACTATACCTGTTTTTAATTCTTTAATTAAAAACAATATTAATCACGGAGTAGCTAGTGCTTTTTTACTAACTTCGCCATTAATTAATCCTATGCTAATTACTATGCTACTTAGTGCATTTGGTTTTAGCATAACTTTTTATTACATTATTTATATAGTTATATTTGTATTTATTATAAGCTATTTAATAGGTTTAATACCTGCAAGATTGCTATTAAAAGATATTGTAACTAAAGAATTTCAATTTAATCAAAATACCAAGCTTAATTTGTATGAATGTTTATACAAGTCTTTAAAATCATATAAGGATATTTTTTATTATGTATTATTTGGTATGTTAATAGGTGCTTTTTTGCATAATTTTATGCCTGTTGAATTTATTAAAGATTATTTATCTAGTTTTGGAATTTATGGTATATTTTTGGCTAGTTTTGTTGGTTTGTTGCTTTATATACAAACTTGCTTGATTATTCCATTGGGAGTAACTTTAATAAATGTTGGGTTTCCTATCGGTATATTTTTTAGTTTTTTAATAGCTGGTGGGGGTTGTTCTTTGCCTGAATTAATTTTACTTAAGTCAATGTTTAAAATTCGTATGATGATAATATTTATACTTAGTATTTTATCAATGGCAAATATTTTTGGAATTTTACTTTATTTATTTTACTAAGGATTAAAATGAAGAATTTATTAAATTATACAGCAGCTATAAATGATGAAACTAGGCTTAAAATTTTAGCTTTTTTAGATATTCATAAAAAATGTTGCGTATGTGAGATATGTGAGAGTTTTATGATGCTTCAGTCTAGGATTTCAAGGCATTTAAAGATATTAAAAGATGCTGATTTATTAATAGCTAGTAGAGATGGGGCGTTTATTTATTATGAGATAAATTATGAAAATACTAAAGAGATTTTAGAGCTTTTAAAAAAGGCCAATTTTACTTTACCTGATTTAAAAACCCCAAAAGAATGTAATTCCTAGAAAATCTAGGAATTAAAATAAAAATCCAACAAAGCCATTAACAATAAGAGCATTTACAATATCTACTAAAAATCCACCCATAATAGGAACGATAATAAATGCTATTTTGCAAGGTCCGAAGTGATTTGTTACTGTTTGAAGATTTGCAATCGCAGTTGGAGTTGCACCCATACCAAAGCCACAATGTCCTGCTACAAGGCAAGCTGCTGCGTAGTTTTTGCCACAAATAACAAAGGTTACATATCTTACATAAATAATAATCGCTATTGTTTGAATTATTAATAAAACGCTGATTGGAACAGCTAATTTTATAAGTTCAACGATATTTAAAGTCATAATTGACATAGCAAGGAATAATGATAAAGCCACATTTCCTATCACACCTACTTCTCTATCAAATACTTTATGAATATTTAGTGAGCTAAAGCCATTTCTAATAATAATACCTGAAAACAAACACCAAACGAAAGTAGGTATGCTATCAAAGAAGCTTAATATTCTATTTGATTCCTTGGTTACTACACCAGTTACTGGATCGGTTACTTCATGTATAGTGATTATATTTAAAAAATTACATAAATAATCAATAACGTTTCCTGCTACCAAAGCAAGTGCAATTAAACTTAAGCTTGTAATAAAACTATCACTTGTAATTAATCTTACTTTTTGCGGACTTGTAAATGCTTCATCGCTTGATTGTTCACTACTTTCTACTTCATCGCTTTTTAGATTAAATTTCTTTACTAAGTAATTAGCCATAGGACCACCAATTAAACCACCTGCAATAAGTCCATAAGTAGCACACGCCATTGCTATATCAGTTGCTTGTGCGAAATTATAAGGTGCTTCTTGAAATGTAGCTCCCCAAGCAGCCCCAGTTCCGTGTCCACCACTAAGTGTAATTGAGCCACCAAGTAAGCCTATTAATGGATTTTCACCCATAGCACTCATTACTCCAACACCAATTGCGTTTTGAACTACTAATAGAGCAAAAACAGCAATTGAAAAAGTAATTAGTAATTTCCCGCCCTTTTTGATACTATCAAAATCAGCACTAAGCCCAACCGTTGCATAAAATGCTAACAAAAGTGGGGTTTTTATATCTTCTGCGAATTTGATTGTAAAATTTGCATAATAACTAGATAAGAATAAAATAAATGCTACTATGATACCACCAGTTACAGGCTCTGGAATATCGTAATTTCTTAAAAAGCTAGAATATTTAGTAATTATTCTACCCAAAATTAAGACAAGCATAATACAAATAAATGTGCTATAAAAATTAAGTTCAAGCACACTAGTGCCATTATCATTGCTAAGCAAAGTTGCAATACCGAGATTGATTTTTTCCATTAAAACTCCTTTTATTAAATCGTTTTATTTTGTCTTAAAATATTTAATTTGTTACAAATATAAGCAATTAATTTTATTTTTTTAAAAAAGTGAGTAATTTTGTAATAATTTTGAGATTTTATTTAATAAAGTTTTGATTGATATATAAAGAAGAGCTACCTAAAAGGTAGCTTAGAAATTATTTGCTTTCAGCGTCTTTTTTTTCTGCTTCTGGCTCAACAGCAACTGCTTGTGCGTTTGCATCAGCATTTTCTACTGATTGAGTTTGTTCTACTGGTTGAACTTTTGTAGCGTCTGTATTTTCTTCTGCGAATAAACCTGCACTAAATGCACCTAAGATAGCTGTTAAAACTAATAACTTTTTCATTTTTTCTTCCTTTTTAATTAAAATGCGCCGGCATTCTACTCCTACAATCTTAAACTTTACTTAAAAAAAATAAATTTTGAAAAAATATTCTGAAATTCCTAATATATAGTCAAATTAGCGATTTTAAATTAGCAAAATATTTATAAAATTATTAAATATATTTATATAATTTAAATTAAATAATTATGGATTTTAAAATAGGAATTTAGTTCCTATTTTATTGATTTTGTTTTTGCATTATCTGTGTTTAGTAAAGAACTAATTCTTACTCCATTAAGATAAATTATCCAAGAAAAATAAAGCCATATAAAGAAAAATAAAACAGCAGAAAAACTACCATAAATGCTAGCATACACTTTATTTAATGATATATAAAATACAAAAAGACTTTTAAAAATGCTCCAAACTAAAGCTACTAAAAAGCTTACTAGAGCTATGATTTTAGGATTTAAATGTTTATTAATTGATATATGAAAACATACAAAAAATAAAGCCCAAATGATTAAAAAAGGTAAAATCCCTAAGAAATTAAACTTAAGTCCTATTGCATCTATATATTTTTGAATTTTGTAACTTAAATAAAAGCTAGTTAATAATCCTAAAGGCGCTAGAGTGATTAGTGACCAATATGTGCTAAGTGATGAAAAAAAGCCCTTTTTAGGAGTATTGCTAATATGAGAGATGGTATTTTCATAAGCATTAAAAAACATAAATAAAGCAAAAACCATAGCGATAATTCCCGCTACATCAAGTTTTGTGCTATTTTGTAAAAATTGCTCTATGTAATTTACAGAATTTGCTTCTTGGTTTGGCAAAATTAAGCTAAATATAAAATTATTTAATTGGCTGCTTTGTTCTTTAAAACTTGGCATATGAGCGAATACAAAAAAACTTAAAGATAAAATCGGAATAATATTTAAAACACTATAAAAAGAAAGCGAGCTAGCGTGTTGTAAAATACCTTTATCACTTACATTAATGATTGTTTTTAAAATGTGTAAAATCTTTTTCATAAAAATCCTAGATAAATAAAAAATATTAAGTTCAAACTTATAACAAAAATTGCTAAATACCTATGAAAAATTGATAAAAAACTAAGTATTAAATAAATGAAAAAATATTTAAATTCCAATTTAAAATTAATTGCAAACATTTTAAAATCTAAAAATATTAATAAGTATTTATCCAATAAATCTCCTAAATTAATAATATGTAAAAACAAAACTAAAGGATAAAAAATCACAAAAATAGGAGTTAAAATAATCCCTAATAATTGTTGAAAACTAAGCAATGGAAAAAAGTATAAAACAGGTGCAACCATTGCAAAAAAGGTGCTAAGTTCAAGGCAGATTAGTTTTGTAAGTGAATTAGCATTAAAATGATAAATAAATAAAAATATATAAAAGACCCCAAGACAAGAGAAGAAAAACCCTACATTAAATAAAAAACTAGGATTAATAGCAATGCAAATAAAAAATGCTAAAAATAAATGCGAAAAACTAAGAATTTTAATTGCTCTAATTATAAAATAAAATCCCAAAATAGCCATTATAAATGAGCGAAAATAACTTGCAACTAGACCAATTTCATAAAAATATAAGGCTAAGATTATGAAAATAATTATTCCTAAATCAAAATGAATTGACCTATATGGGAAAAATCTTTTTTGAAAATACTTATAAATAATTGAAAATATAAAGAAAAATATGGAATAAATAAGCCCTAAATGATAGCCTGATATTGCTAGTAAATGTGCAATTCCATAGTAATTTACGCTATCTCTTAAATCCTTGCTAATGCTTTTTGCAAAAAATAAAGCTCCAAAAAATTGCTTCATAGTTAAATTCTCGTGCTGATTTATAAAATAACTTACAAAAGCGTTTTCTTTAATCTCATCTAATTCTTCTAAAGCATAGCTTGGCAAATAAAATCTAGCTTGTAAATATTCATAAAAATTAAGCTTATTTTTAGCTGCGAATTTTAAGCTGATTTGATTGGATTTAATTTCTTTTTTAGTAGTTGTGTATATTAAAACATCTTTATATGCAAGTGCTAGAACATAATAACTTTTATTATTTTTAGTTTTTAAATAATTATTGCTTATTTTTAACTCATAACTATCTTGTTCTAAAAACTCGCAAAAATCTAAGAATTTCAAATGCACTTGCAAACAAAATACAGCAATTAAAACAATAAATATTATAAAATAATGTTTTTTATTGATTATTAGAGTTCTTTTGCTCTTTATATTCATCACATAAATCGTTTAAAAAACAATTATTACAATCAGGTTTTTTAGCCTTGCAAATATATCTTCCAAACAAAACCATTCCTTTATGCAATTTATCAAGGTCGGTTTTAAATAGTTTTGTAAGCTCTTTAGCACAATCATTGGGAGTTTTTGCATTTGATATTTTTAACCTTTTGCTAACTCTAAAAATATGAGTATCTACAGCCATTACATTTGCACCCAAACTCTCACATAAAACCACATTAGCAGTCTTTTCTCCAACCCCTGCAAGATTTATTAAATCATCAAATCTCATAGGTATAATTCCTGAATGAAATTCCACAACACTTTTTGCCATTTTGATAAGATTAATTGCTTTATTTTGATAAAAATTACAACTTTTAATTAATTCTTTTATATTCATTAAATTTGCATTTGCTAAAGAATTTATATCAGGATAGTTTGCAAATAAACTTGGTGTTATTAGATTAACCCTACTATCAAGGCATTGAGCTGATAGCATAACACAAACTAAAAGTTCATAATCATTATTAAAAATTAATTCACTTTTTGCGTTTTTATAATTATTTAAAAATCTATTTTTAATTTCTTTTTCTCTTCTTCTCATAATTACTATCTTACTATTTTTTTACACAATATTTGTAAAATGATATATCAAATCAATTGAAAAAGGAAGATATTATGAAAAAAATTTCATTAGTTCTAGCAGGACTTTTATGTGGTGTAAGCTTAAATGCAGCTGTGGTTGCAACTTATAAAGGTGGAGAAATTACAAGCGATGATTTAGCACCTTATTTAGCTCAATTTCAAATAAGCGATGTAAGTGCGCTTCCAAAAGAAGTTAAAGATGGTTTAATAAGAGATGTATTATCAAAAAGACTTTTTGCTAAAGAAGCTGAAAAGATGAAATTAGATAAAGATGCGAAATTTCAATCAGCTTTAAATAGTGCAAAAGAATTATTACTTGCTCAACAATATTTATTGAAAAAATTTGAAGGTATCAAGGTAAGTGATGCTGAAATTAAAAAATATTATGATGAACATTTAAATGATTTTAAAGTTCCTGAAGCTGTAAAAACTAAACATATTTTAGTTGCTAGTGAAGCTGATGCTAAAGAAATATTAAAACAATTAAAAGGTCTTAAAGGAGATAAATTAGTAGCTAAATTTAGCGAACTTGCTAAATCAAAATCACTTGATAAAGGTTCAGGAGCAATGGGTGGCGATTTACCTTATATGAGTGCAAATGAATTAGTTCCTGAGTTTTTCAATGCAGCTAAAAAACTTAAAAAAGATGAAGTTTCAGAACCTGTAAAATCTCAATTTGGTTTTCATGTAATCTTAGGAGAAGATTTTAGAGCTAGCAGACAAGGAAGCTTACAAGAAGCAACTCCATTTATTGAAAATGGTTTAAAAAATGAAAAACATAAAGAATTAATTAAAAACGAAGTTGAGAATTTGATTAAAAATTCAGGCTTACAAGTTAAATAAGGATTTATAATGGGTGTTTTAGAATTGGTAAAACCAGGTGTTATTTATGGTAAAGATTTAGAGCGCGTTTATGCTTACGCAAAAGAAAATAAATTTGCAATTCCAGCAGTAAATGTTGTAGGAACAAATTCTATAAACGCCGCATTAAAAGCTGCTCGTGAAGCAAATTCGCCTATTATTATTCAATTTAGTAATGGCGGAGCAAGTTTTTTTGCAGGAAAAGATTGTCCTAATTCAGCAGTAATTGGGGCAATTGCAGGTGCAAAGTATGTGCATGAAGTAGCAGCTGCTTATGGAGTAGTTGCTATTTTACATACCGATCACGCAGCAAAAAAACTTTTACCTTGGATAGATGATTTAATTAAGGCAAATGAAGAATTTTATGCAATTCATAAAAAACCTTTATTTAGTTCTCATATGCTTGATTTAAGCGAAGAAAGTTTAAACGAAAATATTGAAATTTCTTGCGAATATTTTAAGAAATTTAACGCATTAGAAATCGGTATAGAAATTGAATTAGGTTGCACTGGTGGAGAAGAAGATGGGGTTGATAATACAAATATTGACAATGCTAAATTATACACTCAACCAAGCGATGTAGCACTAGCTCATAAAGAATTAAGCAAAATTGGGACAAATTATACAATCGCAGCAAGTTTTGGTAATGTTCATGGGGTTTATAAACCAGGAAATGTAAGACTTGAGCCAGTAATTTTGCATAATTGTCAAGAATATTTACAAAAGGGTGCAAAACCACTTAATTTTGTATTCCACGGCGGAAGTGGTAGTGAAGCAGAAAAAATCACTGAAGCAATCAATTACGGCGTAATTAAAATGAATATAGATACTGATACTCAATGGGCATTTTGGGATGGTGTTCGTGAATATGAAGTAAAAAATCACGGATATTTACAAGGACAAATCGGAAATCCTGAAGGCGATGATAAGCCTAATAAGAAATATTATGACCCAAGAATGTGGTTAGTTGCTGGAGAAAAATCTATGCAAAAACGCCTTTTACAAGCGTTTAGCGAGTTAAATTGTATGAATAGGAATTAATCTTGCAAACAATAATTGTTAAAAAGAAGAAAAGTGTATTTTCTTCTTTTTTATTTTTAATCTTTTTACCTTTATTAGTCTTCGTGTTAGCGATTTTAGCTTATTTAAATATTATAAAACTTATTATGCCATTACATACTATTATAATGTGTGCTGTGCTCTTAGTATTTGCTATGTTTTTTGCACCGCAAAATGAATATTGTGTATATGCAAAAATTAAAAAGAATTCGTCAATTTTTGAAAATGATTTAAAAGATTTTATTAAAGATAATTCTTTAAGAATTGATGAAATTAGTAAGGCTAATGTGAGTTTTGATGAATTTTTTGATAATTATTTACATAAGCTAAAGCCACTTTCATTTGGATATATTGCTAGTGCTGTTTTTCCAATGATTGGAATTTTAGGAACTTTTATAAGTATTGCAATATCTATGCCTGATTTTAAAGTAGGTAGTTCAGCTGCGCTTGAAGGAGAAATTAGCTTATTGCTTAGCGGAATTTCAACTGCTTTTTATGTTTCAATTTATGGGATTTTTCTTACTATTTGGTGGATGTTTTATTCAAGACTTGGTATTGCTAAAATTAATAATTTTAAAGAAAATTATAGAATTAATAGTAAAAAATATTTTTGGAGTAAAGAAGAATTAGAAAGAATTTCTCTTAGAAAAAATAGTGAGTTATTTTCTAATACAAATTTATTATTATCAAAGCTTTATGATAATGAGTTTTTTAATGAAATATCAAAACTTCATCAAGATAAATTTACAGGTTTTAAAGAATTATTTAAATCTTATGAAAAAATTGCGATAGTTCATACAAATTTGGCTCAAAAATCTTTAGAATTAAGCAATAAAAATACTAAGCAAATGCAAGAAAAGATAGATGAATTTTCATTAAGAATTGAAAATAGCTTGAAAGAATTTGCTAAATTAAAAGAAGATTTAGAAGCTAAATTATTAGATTTTAAAAATATTTATGAAGATGAAAAACACGAATTTAGAATAGTTGATGAATTAAAAGCTGATATTGAAAACCTTAGTAAAGAAGCAAATCAGGTATTAAATAAAATAAATAATGCGTAATAAAGATAATAATAATTTTTGGATAGTTTATGCTGATTTGATGGCTGGATTGTTGTTTGTATTTATTTTAGTTCTTAGTGCTATTGTTTTAAAATATATTTTTACACAAAATGAGCTAAAAAATGAACAAAAACATTTAGATGAATCAAAAGCTTTAATAATTAGCAAAGATGAGCTTTTGAGCTCGTTAAATGAAGAGCTTGAAAAACTCAATATTTCATTAAACGATGAGTTAAATAAAAATAAAGATGCAAATGATTATATTAAAAAATTGCTTCTTAATTTAGATGAAAATGCAAAAAATAAGGAAGAATTATTAAGTAATATTGACAAAAAAGACGCACAGATTTTAATGCTACTTAAAAATCTTGAAGATACTGAAATAAAAATAAAAAATAAAGATGATAAAATAGACGAATTAGCAAAGCAATTGAGTGGGTTTAAGGTTGAATACGAAAAGCTTAAAAATAATAAAACAAAATTAATTCAAGCTTTACAAAATAAATTATCAAATGATATTTTAATCAATCTTAATTCAGGCAGTATTAGCTTAAATGCTAGTATTTTGTTTGATAGTGCGGAGTATTTGATTAAAGATAGTGCAAAAGAAGAGCTTAAAAAAACTTTAATTAAGTATTTTGATGCCTTGCTTAGCTCACCTGAAATTCTAGCTAATATTGATAGTATAGTGATTGAAGGACATACTGATAGTGTTGGTGGATTTACTTATAATCTTGAGTTATCTCAAAAAAGAGCTTTGGAGATTATGAAATTTATTAATTCGTTTTATAATGATAAAAGATTAGAAAAACTACTTGTAGCAGTTGGCAAAAGCTATAATGATTTAAAATTTAAAGATGGCGTTGAAGATAAACAAGCAAGCAGAAGAATAGAAATAAAATTACAATTTTCAAATGAACAAGCAATCAAGGAATTTGAAAGCGTAATTTCAAAGGATTTAAGTGAAAATAGCAATAATTAGACTTAGTGCAATGGGCGATATTTTTCATATGCTATGGCATATTAATTATATAAGAGCTGCATATCCTAAAGCTAGGATTGATTTTTTTGTAGATTCTAGGTTTTATTTTTTACTTGATGGACTTATTTGGTTTGATAATATTTATTCATTACCACTCAAAAAACACCCAATAAAAGCATTAAAAGAGATAAAACATTTAAAAAAATCATATGATATTAGTATTGATTATCAAGGAAGAATAAAATCAGGTTTTTTAGCAAATTATTTGAGCGCAAATTCTTATGGATATTCTAAAAATGGTTTAAGAGAAAAGTTAGCTTATTATTTTTATAAAAACCATTGCAATTGTGATTATTTAGAAAATGTGTATAAAAGAAGCCTTGAATTAACTCGCTTTGCTTTAAAAGAATTTAAAAATGATGATTTAGTAACTAGCGATGTATTAATTTATGATGAGATAAAAACTCAAAATATTATGAATAAAATAAAGCCTTTAGTAGAAGACGAATTTATATTATTACATAATGGCTCAAGCAAGATAAATAAAATGCTTCCTTTAGAAAAATTGATTGATATTTGTAAAAATTGTGATTATAAAATATTGCTTAGTTGGGGTTCTCAAATAGAACTTGATAGAGCAAATGAGATTGCAAAAGAATGTAAAAATGCTAAAGTCTTGCCTAAAATTTCATTAAATGAATTAGTGTTTTTAAGCAAATTAGCAAAATTAATCATAGGAAATGATAGCGGGACTACTCATATTGCTGTGGTTTTAAATCGTCCTAATATAACTTTTTTAAACGAATGTGATAAAAAACCTGCAAAAAGATTAATAAGTCCATCTAATTTACAACATTATTTTTATAAATTTAGCGATGTAAATAAAGAAAAAGTTTTAGATATTATTAATAAGGTTTTTAGCAAATGAGAGATTATTTATATATTTTTATTTTTTATTTTTTTAATTTTTTACTAAAATTAATTCCCAATAAGATTTTAAAATTCTTTGCTAATTTAATCGGTAGCCTAGCATTTAGAATTAATAAAAAACATAAAAATATAATCTTAAAAAACTTAGAGCATTTTTGCAAACTCACACAAGCTCCAAAAAGTATAGAAATTACGAAACAAGTTTATAAAAAATTTGCCTTTTATATATTATCAATGGTAAAAAATCAAAATATAAGCCAAGAAAAATTATTAAAACAAATTAAATTATTTAAAAACGAAGAATATTTACAAGATTTATTAAATTCTAATGCAAAAATAGTTTTTACAACAGCACATTATGGATATTGGGAGATTTTGCCATCTGCTGTTGCAATTAAGTTTAATTGTAAAATAAATGTAATAGGAAGAGCTTTAGAGAGTGCAAAAATTAATGCCATACTCACTAAATATAGAGAAAATTTCGGAGTAAAGCTAATAGAAAAAACAAATGCTTTAAGACCTATGATTAAGGCTTTAAATAATAATGAATTAGTAGGAATTGTAAGCGATCAAGACGCACATATTAAAGAAAGTAGTGAGTTTATTTTATATGGTAGAAAAGTTACTCAAAGCAATGCAGCAAGTCTTATAGCTAAAAGGTGTGATGCTTATTTATTGCCTGTTTATATTTATGAAATTAGCGATGGTTATTGTATAGAGTTTTTTAAGCCATTAAAGGCTAGTGAAAAAACAATAGAAGAACTTAGCTTTTATCAATTAGAATGTACGAAAAAAATGTGGGAAAAAAATCCTAGCGAGTATTTTTGGTTTCACAAAAGATTTAAGACATTTTATGGGGATGAGTATTGAAAATTTTTATATATTTACCTAATTGGCTAGGCGATGCTATTATGGCTGCTGGTGCTATTAATGCTTTAATTAAAAAATATCCTAATGCAAAAATTACTTTTTATGGAAGTTTTGTAGCTTGTGAGCTTTATAAGGATTTAGGTGAAATTGTAGTAGAGATAAAAAAACAAAGATTAAAGCAAATTAAGGCTTTAAAAGAAGAATTTGATTTAGGAATTTCATTTAAAGCAAGTTTGTCATCTAAGTTTTTGTTATTTATATTAAATGCTAAGAAAAAATTTTATTTTAAAGCAAACAAAAGTGATAATACTCATCAAGTTTTAAAATATTTTAATCTAATAAAGCCACTTGGATTAGACGAGCAATTAAACACAGCTTTACCTTTTAAAAAGCTTAAAACAAGAAAACTAATAGGAATAGCAGCTGGTGCTAATTATGGTGCAGCTAAATGCTATGAGCCTAGTTATTTTGCAAAAATTGCTAGCACTTTTAAAGAGCATAAAATAATACTTTTTGGGACTAAGAATGAAGCTGGAATTTGTAATTTTATTGAAGATGAACTTAAAAAATACGATATAAAAGCCATTAATTTGTGCGGTAGAACTAATATTAAAAGATTGGCTTTAGCAGTTTCTAGCCTTGATTATTTATTGGCAAATGATAGTGGAATTATGCATTTAGGTGCTAGTTTTAATATAAAAGTTCTAGCATTTTTCGGAGCTACAAATATTAAACAAACTTCACCATTTTGCAAAAATGCAAAAGTTTTTAGTATCAATTTAGCCTGTTCGCCTTGTATGAAAAGAGTATGTCCTTTAAAGCACCACAATTGTATGAAACAAATGACACCTGAATTTGTATTAGAACAAATGAGATAAATCAAGTCTTTTTATTTCTTTAAAGAGTAAAATACTCCTAAAATTATTCAAAGGAGATTTTATGAAATTTAATGTAATTTATGAAGTAAAAGATTGGCAAGGCAATTCAAGTGAGTTAAAAATAACTCCAATTTATGATGATGAAGCAAACAAAGAAATCCAAATTATTTTACCAAAAGGTAAAATTATGCAAGAGCATAAAGCTCCAGGAGTGATTGTGGTTCAGGTTTTAAAAGGGGATATTGAGTTTATAATTGATAATAAAAGTATAAATTTAAAAGATTTGATGAGTATAAAAGTAGCTGCTAATATTAATCATAGTTTAATTGCTAATGAAGATAGTATAATTAGACTAAGTCTTGCAAAAAATGATAATTTTAGTAGAGTAAAAAGCGTTCAAATTGATTAATACTTTAGAGGTTTTTCAACCTCTAAATAATTAGCAAGAATACGTAGTTTTAAATTCGTATGCAGTTGGGCGTTGTTCTACTGGCCAAACTTGATTTTTAAACTTCATATGTTGATAATCTTGTATGCAAACATCAGTAAATGCAGGTTTTAAATAAGCATTATCACGGATTAAGCTCTCTAAAGCACCCCTTAGAGTATGTGGTAATTGTTCTATTCCTTTTTCTCTAATTTCATCAAGACTTAATTTAAATAAATTCTCATCCATAGGTCCAGCTGCAGTAAGCTCATTTTTAATTCCATCAAGACCTGCTAAAAGCATTGATGAAAATGCCAAATACACATTGCTAGAACTATCAGGAAAACGCATTTCAACTCTAGCACTTTTTTCGTTAATTCCATAAGGCACTCTACAACTAGCTGAACGATTTTGACAAGAGTAAGTTAGAATTGATGGAGCTTCAAACCCTGGGATTAATCTTTTATAAGAATTAGTAGTTGGATTTGTAAATGCTGTTACACTTCTTGCGTGTCTTAAAACCCCACCTATATAATGAATTGCAGTCTTGCTAAGTCCTGCATAGCCACTTTTATCATAGAATAGGTTTTTGCCATTTTTAAATAAGCTCATATGAACATGCATTCCGCTACCATTATCAAGATGAAGTGGTTTTGGCATAAATGTAGCAGTTTTGCCATTTAGATGAGCTACCATTTTTACTACATATTTATATATTTGAACATTATCAGCAGCTTCTACTAAAGTATTAAACTTAACCCCGATTTCTCCTTGACCTTGTGCGTTTTCGTGGTGATGAACAAAGCATTCAATACCAACACGCTCTAAAACTTGAACCATTTCAGCTCTTAAATCTTGCATACTATCAACAGGAGGAACTGGAGTATAACCACCTTTTCTTCTTGGGCGATGACCGGTGTTATAAGCGTCTTCATAATGCTTACCATCATTCCATTCACCTTCTTCTGTGTCTATTTGATACATAGCATAATTCATTGTATCTACGATTTTAATATCATCAAAGATGAAAAATTCATTTTCAGCACCAAAATACGCAGTATCAGCAATATCACTACTTTCTAGCATTTTAAGAGTTCTTTTTGCTATTGTTCTTGGGCATTTTTCATAAAAATCATTTTTATAAACATCAAAAATATCACAGATTACAATAACGGTATTGTCGCTTGTAAATGGGTCAATAAAAGTTGTTGTAACATCAGGGATTAATATCATATCACTTTTTTCAATTGGTTGCCAGCCTTTATATGAGCTTGCATCAAAAGGAATTCCATTAGTAAGTGTATCTTTTGTTACACTTTTCATAGTGTATGTATGATGATTCCAAGTGCCATCAAGAGAAGTAAATCTAAAATCTACAAACTTTATTTCATTGCTTATGCAAAAATCAAAGAATTCGGTAACATTATTTACAAATTTAGCCATTTTTTTAACCTTAAGTTAGATTTGATTAGCTATGATTTTAGCTAATATTTTTTAATTAAGTATTATTTTAAGGAAGAAAAATAATGACGCAAGAAGAATTAGATGCTTTAATGGCTGGTGGGCTTGATGATTTTGAAGATGAAATTGTTAATGATATAAAAGAAGAAGTTGTAGAGCCTAGTGAAGCAATTGAAGATTTAGAAGATGAAGAATTGAGTTTAGAAGAAGAATATAAATCATATAGACCAGATTCAAGGAAATCTTGGCCACCACCACCACCAACAGAAGATCATAAAGTTGTAAATCAATTAGATGATGTAACTCGTGATAGTGAAGTTAAAGCTACTGAATTACTTGAAAAAATTGAAACAATGATGGATTATTTTGCAACTGCTGAAAAGATTATAAAAACCTTTAAAAAATCAGTTCAAAATCAAGTTGAGTTATTTACAACTTTAAATGAGAAATTTCCTAATGTTAATAAATTTAGTGAATGTTTAGCTGAATGCAAAGAACAATTAGCAAAAATTGATGAAGCATTAGATAATCTAGCTATGGGACAAGATGAAGCTATGATGGCAATGGACGCTATGCAATATCAAGATATTCATAGACAAAAAATTGAGCGTGTAATTAATGTAATGAGAGCATTATCTAAGTATATGAATAGCTTGTTTGAAGGCAGAATTGATGATGAAAAAAGAGTTAGTAGTGCTGTTCATATTGAAGGAGATAGCACAGCTGATTTGGTTACAAATGATGATATTGAAGCATTAATTGCGTCATTAGGTAAAAAATAATGCTAACTCCACAAATAATTGCTCCAGCAGGTAATTTAAAAAAATTAAAAATTGCTGTAAATTATGGTGCTGATGCTGTTTATGCAGGACTTTCATCGTTTTCTTTACGCTCTCGTGCTGCTAAAGAATTTGATGAAACTAGCTTTGCAGAAGGTATAAAATATGCTCATAGCAAAGGTGTGCAAGTTTATGCAACGGTTAATGGTTTTCATGTGAGTGCTCAATTAGAAGGTCTTAAAAGACATTTAGCCTTACTTGCTGAGTTAAAACCTGATGCGTTAATAATCGCTAGTATAGGTGCTATGAGATTAGCAAAAGAAATAGCTCCTAATATTCCTATCCATGTTAGCACTCAAGCAAATATTTTAAATTATGAAGATGCTTTAGTTTATAAGGATTTAGGTGCAAAAAGAGTTGTAATTGCTAGAGAATTAGGCTTAAAAGATGCTTGTGATATAGCAAAAAATGCAGATATTGAAATAGAAGCATTTGTGCATGGCTCAATGTGTTTTGCTTATAGTGGAAGGTGTTTAATATCAGCAGTTCAGAGTGGAAGACGCTCAAATCTTGGTGCATGTGCTAATGATTGTAGATTTCCTTATGAATTATATGCGAAAAATCCAGAAAATAATGCTTTATTTAGAATAGTAGAAGATGATTTAGGAACACATATTTTTAATTCTAAAGATTTAAAACTTGCTAATTATATAGACAAAATTATGGAAAAAAATGCCATAAATGCCTTTAAAATAGAAGGAAGAACTAAGAGTGAATATTATGTAGCTTGTGCAACTAGAACTTACAAACAAGCTGTAATTGATACTTTAAATAATCAATTTGATGCGAAAAAATATGATGATGAGTTAAATACTTTAAAATCTCGTGGATTTACTGATGGGTATTTAATGGCTAGACCTTATGAAAAAGATGATACTCAAAATCACGAAACTTCAATAATGCAAGGCACAATGCAAGTGCATGGGTTTAGCGAAAATGGTAAAAGCATAGCTAGTAAGGGAATTATTAAAAAAGATTATGAATACGAAATATTTGCTCCATTAAATGCAAGTATTGAATTAGTAAATAATGAAATAGGCGAAATTTATAAGCGTGATGATAAATATTTTTGCAAATTTAAAAAGCTTATAAATGAGAACAATAAAGAATTTAGCGAATTACATAGTGGTAATATAAATGAGATTTTAAGCCCATCTTTATTGCCAGAATTTAGCTTTTTAAGAGCATAGGAGTTTTTATGCAAACATATCTTGAACTTAGTGAATTTTGCAAATTAGTTCATTTGAATGAAGAAGTTGTAATGGCTATGATTAAAAGTGGTTCATTAAAACACAAATATGAAAATGAAAAGCTTTTAATAGAAGCAAATGCAGGGACTTTTGCAATCGTTCCTGTAAAAGATAAAAACATAGAAGTTCAAGATATTGCAAATACCCCTGCAGGTAATTTTATAGAAAAGACAATAGGAACTATTCTTAATCTTCACGAGAAAGTCTTAGATGCAAAAGATGAAACTTTAGAAGTTTTAAGGGGTGAAAATGCCTTTTTAAAAGAAGCACTTTATTCTATGCAAGAGCTTTATGATGAAGATAGAAAAGTAATAGATACTCTAAATAAAGAATTAGAATTAGCTAGAGAAGAAATTGAATATCTTAAACGCAAATATAAACTAATGTGGAATAAAGCTGTAGAAAATTATCAAAAAGATATTAAAGAATAAAAATGAGAAAAATCTTATTATTTGTATTTATTAGCGTGTTTTGTTTTGCTAATCAAGGTTTAGAGTATTATAAAAATAAAGAATACGAAAAAGCTGCTAAAATTTGGGAAAAAGAATGTGCTAAAGATAATTTTAAGTCTTGCAGTTTTTTAGGTTATATTTATAGTCAAGAAAAATATGTAAAGCAAGATTATTCAAAAGTAATTAAGCTATTTAAAAAAGCTTGTGATGCAAATGAGTTTGGTGCTTGTTTTGGTTTAGGTTGGATATATAAAAATGGAAAAAGTATAAAACAAGATGATAAAAAAGCAAATAACTTATATGAAAAAGCTTGTAATGCAGATATTTTTGAAGCGTGTTATAATTTAGGTAATTCTTATTATATTGGACAAGGTGTAAAGCAAGATTATAGTAAATCAATCAAGTTGTATGAAAAAGCTTGTGATGGAGAAGTTTTTAATGCTTGTTATAATGCTGGCGTCTCGTATAGCGAAGGAAAAGGCGTAGAACAAGATTACAATAAAGCAATTAAATTATATGAAAAAGCTTGTGATGGAGAATATCCTATGGCTTGCAATAATTTAGCTCTTGCTTATTTTAATGGTGAAGGTGTAAAAGAAGACTATAATAAAGCGCTTAAATTAAGTAAAAAAGCTTGTGATTTAGGCGAGCAGATGGGTTGCTATAATTACGACATACTTAATCAAATAAAGTATTAGAATTTAAATCATTCATTATAGATTTAAATTCCACATAATAATTTGCGTAAAATATACTTTTTTTTATTACAATCAATAATATTACAAAAAGGAGAAATTATGAAAGTTTTATTAATTAAAGATGTAAAAGGCTTAGGTAAAGCCGGAGAAGTTAAGGAAGTAAAAGATGGTTATGGTCAAAATTTCTTAATCGGTAAAGGTTTTGCAAAAGTTGCTAGCACAGAAGTGCTTAGAAAACACGCAAGTGATTTAAAGAAAAAAGAAGAGCAAGACAGATACGAGCTTGAATTAATGAATAAATTAAAAGATAGTTTAGCTGATAAAAAAGTTATTATTAAAAAACAATTAGGTGCTAATGGAGCATTATTTGGTGGAGTTACAAAAGATGAAATTTCACACGCTATTAAAGAGCAATTCAACCTTGAACTTGATAAAAAAAGCATTCAAGATTATGCTATTAAAGCAGAAGGTGAGTATAAAGTGAGTGCAAAATTAGGTCATGGCATTGTTGCTGAATTTATAGTAGTGGTAAAAGGTGCTTAATGTTTCACGCTACTACGATTTTAGCTTATAAAGGAAAAGATGCTTCAGTAATTGGTGGTGACGGACAAGTTACTTTTGGAAATACGGTTTTAAAGGGTAATGCAGTAAAACTTAGAAAACTTTATGAAGGAAAAGTATTAGCAGGTTTTGCAGGAAGCACTGCTGATGCTTTTACTTTATTTGATATGTTTGAAAAAATGCTTGAGAGTAAAAAAGGAGATTTAGAAAGAGCTGTTATTGAGTTTTCAAAAGAGTGGAGAAAAGATAAATACTTAAGAAAACTTGAAGCTATGATGATAGTTTTAAACAGAAAACAAATCTTTTTATTAAGCGGGACAGGCGATGTAGTTGTGCCACAAGATGAGTGCATTTGTGCTATTGGAAGTGGTGGAGCATACGCACTTAGTGCTGCAAGAGCATTGCATAATCATGCGAATTTAGATGAATTAACTTTAGTTAAAGAAAGTCTTAAAATTGCAGGAGAGATTTGTATTTATACAAACACAAATATAACTACTTATGAATTAAGGGATTAAGAATGCAGATGTTACCTAAAGAAATTGTTGAATTTTTAGATGAATATGTAATAGGTCAAGAAAAAGCTAAAAAGGTAATTGCTATTGCTTTAAGAAATAGATATAGAAGATTAAAGCTTGAAGAAAGTATGCAAGATGATGTTGTTCCTAAAAATATTTTAATGATAGGAAGCACAGGTGTGGGTAAAACAGAAATTGCAAGAAGAATTGCTAAATTAATGGGCTTACCTTTTATTAAAGTGGAAGCTAGTAAATATACTGAAGTTGGTTTTGTTGGTCGTGATGTAGAAAGTATGGTAAGAGATTTAGCTAATGCGGCTTTAACTTTAGTAAAAAATGAACATTTAGAAAAAAACAAATCAAGATTAGCCGAACTAATAGAAAATAAAATTTTAGAAAAATTATTACCGCCATTACCAAAAGGTGTTAGTGAAGAAAAACAAGCAGAGTATGAAACTAGCTTAGAAAAGATGAAAGAGCGTCTAAGAAATAAAGAATTTGAAGATAAGGTTATAGAAATTTATGTAACCCAACGCTCACTTGAGACAAATCCAAATCTACCACCAGAACTTGCAAGTATGCAAGAGATGGTAAAAGTAATTGGTATTGCTGATAAAAAAGTGAAAAAAGAGTTAAAAATTAAAGACGCTAGAAAAGTTTTAGAAACTGAATTAACAGATAGTGTTTTAGATAATGAAAGCATTAAAGATGAAGCCTTAAAAAGAGTTCAAAATGAAGGAATAATCTTTATTGACGAGATAGATAAAGTTGCGGTAAGCTCGGGTAATTCAAGCAGACAAGACCCTAGCAAAGAAGGTGTTCAAAGAGATTTATTACCTATCGTAGAAGGTAGTGTAGTAAATACTAAATTAGGTAATGTAAAAACTGATCATATATTATTTATTGCAGCAGGTGCATTTCATTTAAGTAAGCCAAGTGATTTAATCCCTGAATTACAAGGTAGATTTCCATTAAGAGTTGAGCTTGATAGCTTGGGTGCTGATGAATTGTATGAAATTTTAACAAGACCTAAAAACTCACTTTTAAAACAATATAAAGCACTTTTAGAAACTGAAGGAGTTAATTTAGTGTTTGAAGATGATGCTATTAAAAAAATTGCAAAAATAGCAGCACAAGCAAATGAAAGTATGGAAGATATAGGTGCTAGACGCTTACATACTGTTATTGAAAAATTAGTAGAAGATATTTCTTATGAGTGTGATAAATACAAAGATAAAGATTGTGTAATAGATACAAAATTAGTTGATGATAAATTAGGCTCTATTATAGAAAATCAAGATATAGCAAGATATATTTTATGAAAAGCGGTTTTGTAAGTGTAATCGGCAGAACAAATGCCGGTAAAAGCACAATGATTAATTCTTTACTAGGCGAAAATATTTGCCTAGTATCACATAAAGAAAATGCCACAAGAAGAAAAATGAATGTGGTAATAATGCACGATGAAAATCAAATAATATTAATAGATACTCCAGGCCTACACGAAAGCAATAAGAATTTCAATCAACTATTAATAGAAGCTGCTAAAAAGAGCTTAGATGATTGTGATTTGATTGTATTCGTTATGAGTATTTTTGATAGTTTAGATGAATATAAAAAATTTTTAGATTTAAAGCCAAAGGTTGAGCATATTGTAGTTATAAACAAAGTTGATTTGGTTGAACCTAAAAAATTATTGGATAAATTAGAAGAATTTAATAAATTAGATATTGTTCCTAATATCATTCCTTATTCATCAAAAAATAAATTCTATAAAAATAAATTATTAGATGAGATGGTAAAGTATTTACCAGAACACCCATATTTTTTTGACCCAGAATTTAGCACTGATAAAACAACTAAAGATGTTATTAAAGAATTAATAATAGAAAGCATTTATCAAAATCTTAGTGATGAATTGCCATATTGTTGTGAAGTGTTAATTAATAAAATTATAGAAAAAGATAATTTTTTAACTATTTATGCCGATATTATTACAGATTCAGAAAATCATAAAGCAATGCTAATCGGTCGAAATGCTAATACAATTAAGCGTATTGGAATAGTTGCTAGGAAAAGAATTGCTGAAGTTTTTTTATTAAAAATTAACTTAAAGTTGGTTGCAAAAGTTCAAAAAAAATGGTACGATAATGAGAACTTTTTAAAAAAAGTAGGCTTAAAACAATAAAAAATAAAAGGTATTTAAATGGCGAAAACAGCGAAAAAAAGAGAATTGGTCGCTTTTGATTCAAGTACAAAAAAACTCTATAAACTTGCTGATAATGTCCTTAGTGAAATTACCGTTAAGGAAAAAAGCAATTCTGCTTACAATATTACCTATATGCCAGGTGAAAATGTAAAGTATGCTTCTGTTGAGGTTCCAAACGATACAGATGAGGATGAAATCAGTATAATTACAAACAAAACTTATGAAGTGTTAGAATTAGATATAGACAAGGATTATAAGATATCTTATAGTATTTCTAATGCTAGTATGGGAATTAATACAGTATATAATGTATTTGTAGTAGAAAATGAAAAAATTGAAACAGAATTTAAAGATGTAGCTAATAAGCTTCAGTATATTGATTATATAGATATTGAACCATTGATGTATCAAAATTATTATACAAGCAAACTTATAGAAAGTGATGGAGTTCAAGTATTTATATATTTTCATAAAACATATACAACACTTACTGTGTATAAAGATGGAGAATTAATAAACTATAAGATTATTAATAAACTTAGCATAGATATGTTGCATGGTAGTTTTTCTCATGATTTAGGAGAGAGAATTCCTGAACATATGTTTTTAAATGAATTATCAAAATATGGTTTTGACCATGTAGATGATGCAAAAAGAGTTTCACTTAATAAGGTTTTAAGCGAGTCTTTTAAATTCTTAATTAACAATTTATCTTTAATATTAAGAGGTGCTCAATTAGATAATGTTACTATTACAAAAGTATTTGTAGGAACTGATATTGGGTTAAGTCAAAATTTCTTAAAAAAAGTTGAAGTATTGTTTTCTTGCTTTAGGTGTCTTGATGATGATATTATACTTGAAACTATGCTTAATAATAAAGTTGAAATTGGAATTAATAGTCTTGAAGTAGCAGAATTTGTTAATATCCATAAAATTAAATATGATTTATTTAAAAATATTAGAAATTTTACCGTTGAGGTTAATACACCTTCTGAATTTACAACTACTCCTGAAAAAGAAGGCGGAGAATTAAGGATTAATCCATTTGTTTTATTAAGCTTGTTAAGAGCTAATGAACAATTAAAAATGCCAAATGATGTATTTAACATATCTACATTTTTAAGACCACCACCTTTTGCGAAGAGATATTCTGGGAAGTTAATTTTATCAATTTTGGCTGTTATTGTATTGGCTAGTATTTATCCTATATATAATTACATAAATGGTAAATTTATTGAAGTAGAAGAAAGAGATACTAGTGAAAAAATTCCTGCTAAACAAACAGAATATACAAGAATTGATAATGAAATTAAAAACCTTGAAAGTAGATTATCTAGTTTATCAGCTGAAGTAAATGAAGCTAGAAGAACTTTAGAATTTAGATATACACTTTTAGATAATATTTATGATAAAAAAGTTAATTATCTATCAAAAGCTAGTGCAGCTACAAAAATGGCTAGTATCTTAAATCAAAGCAATATTAAAGTAACAAGTATGTCTTTTGATAATGATATTATAAATGTTAATTTAAAAGGAACTTCAACAGGTATAACTTCATTCTTAAAAGAAATAGGTGCTGATGATACTTATAGTATTGAATCAAGAGATGTATTGATTAAGATATTAAATCTTGATGATAAAGATAAAGAGCATGAAAGTAATATTGTAATAAAGGTTTTAAGATGAAACAAGGTAGTATTTTTGATAAAATAGATAATTATTACGAAAAGCAGCCTAATACTAATATATTCTATATGAGTATATTTATGTGTGTATTTTTATTTGGTTATTTAATCTATGATTATACATATGAGAGTTCAGAGCAGTATGTGGCAGAACAAACAGAATTATTAAATAAAGCTAAAGAAGAGTTAAGAAGACTTGATGATTTTATTGAAAGAGAAAAGCAAAACTCAAGAATACAAAAATTAACACAAGATATCATTAGCGAAGAAAAAGCAAGAAAAGAAATCAGTGATGAGAATATGTATTTTGATGATAAATTAAAAGAAGCGTCAAAATTATTATATAATCAAAAAAATTGGTCTGAGTTTATGGCTAAAATTAATGAATTATCTAAAAAATATCAAGTAGTTTTAGGTGATGTAAGAAGTAGTGTAAATGATTTGGTAAGTCAAAAAGTAGAAGAAGTTTTTAATGTTCAATTTTCTTTAACTGGTAAATTCCAAAATATTTTACATTTTGTAAATAGCTTAGAAAAATCAATTGATGTTGTAGATGTAAATATGCTTAAACTATACAAAATTGAGCCTACAGATAATCCTAATAAGGATAATAATGGTGGCGAAAATAACAAAGTTTATACAAATGACATTCAAGCTGATGTTAAAATCTCAATATGGGGGATTAAATATTAATGAAAAAAGTATTATGTATATTAGTTTGTATTCAAGCAATTTTTGCTATGACAAGAACAGAACTTGACAATAAATTTAATGAATTAGTCCAAGTTAGAAATACAATAGACTATCTTGAAATTACAAAAACAAATGATCCTTTTTATAAGGACAAAATCAAATCAGACGAGGTTATAACTTTTACTTTATATGCTATTGTAGATAAAAGAGTGAAAATCAATCAAAAATGGTATGGTTTAAACGAAATAATTACTGCAGGTTATAGGGTAGTTAGTATTAATAATGAAAGAGTTGGTCTTTCAAATTCAATTAATTATGTAGAACTTAATTTAAAGGATAATCAGAATGTTCAAATCAGTGTTAAATAAAACTATTATATCTTTAAGTGCAGCGCTAATGCTATCTAGCTCATTAAGTGCAGCAGATTGCTCAAAAAGAGCTTTTGATATTAAAGTAAATAAAGAAGATACTTCAGCTTACGAAATAATTAATCAATTATCAAAAGTATGTGATTTTAGTGTAGTTTATAAAGATTCATATTCAAAAGGAATATTGAGTACTAGACAAGATGGAATAAGTATTAAAAATATGCATATTAATGGCATTTTTGATTTGCTTATTGCTGAACAAGGTTTAGATTATGATTTTTCAAATAATATCTTAAAAATTCAAGGTTTAAATACTAAAACATTTAAATTAGATTATATTACTTCAGTTCGTAAGGGTAGTGCTATTACTAAGGCAAATGTTGAATCTCAAGCAAGCAGTAGCGATAGCAGTAGCTCAAGTTCAAGTTCAGGTTCAAGTTCAGATAGTGATAATATGATTGAAACTAAAGAAGAATTTGATTTTTGGAAAAACATAGGCAAAGAGATTTCAGAAATAGTTCAAAATTCAGGTCAAAATATTCCTATTACACCTCCTACAATCAATGCTAATGCAGGTTTAATCACAGTTACTTCAAGTAATGAAATTTTAGATAGGATTGAAACTTATTTAAATCAAGTTCAAGAATCACTTAAAAAACAAGTAGTAATTGATGTTTCAATTATTGAAGTAAGCCTTAATAAATCTCATAAAACAGGTATAGATTGGACACAATTTAATTTAGGATTTGATACTACTGGAGCATCTCTTACAAATCTTATTGGAAACACTGCTAATGGCACTATTATTTTAACTGATAAAAAAAATACTTCTAATGTATTTTGGGGTAAAACCGATAAAGGTAGATGGCACGGAGATGAAAATATAGCTATTAATATGGGTATTAACCTAACAGGTATGATAAATTTTCTTAAAGAAAGTGGAGATGTTAAAGTTGTTTCAAGTCCTAAAATCGCAACTTTAAATAACCAACAAGCATTAATCACGGTTGGTGATACATATAATTATAAATTAAAAGGAAGTAGCACAACTACAGATAGTGGTAGCACGGGTGATGCTGATGAAGAAAAATCAATTTTCGTAGGTATTTTATTAAATATCTTACCTGAAATATCAGATGATAATAAAATTATGCTAAGAATTAATCCAAGCATTAGTGAGCTAATAAATATTGAAGATAAAAAAGTTAAAGATGGCTATAGGGTTGTTGCTCCAGATACAAAACAAAAGAAATTATCAACAGTTGTTCAAGTAAGAGATGGAGAGACTATTGTTTTAGGTGGTCTTATTACTGATTCTGAATTATTTAGTAAAAATGGAATTCCGGTATTACAAGATATTCCTTTATTAGGAAAATTATTTGGCTCTAAACAAAAATCAAAAGAAAAAACAGAATTAGTGTTTGTTATCACTCCGCATGTTGTTGATTTTACTAAAGATAAAGAAGAAGTAAGAAAATCTTTAGAAGATTTAGGATACTCTTTAGCACTAGATTATAAAGAAGATTTAAAACCTACTGCTACTAAAAACTTATTTAAAGAAAAAGCAGAAGAATTTGATTCAATAAATAATGTTGAATAAGGGTTGCTATTGAATAAATATACATTAGCTAAAGAATTATTTATAGACAATTTAGAAAGCCTTAGATTTATCAATCTTGATAAATCTAAGATTGCTTATCATAAGATTATAACTTCATTAGAAAAGCCTTTAAAATTAGTATTGTTTTATGGTAAGCCAGGTTGTGGTAAGACTTTTTTATTAAATAAAATAGAAAAAGATTTAAAAGAAAAAAATAAAAAGATTATATTATTAGAACAGCCATTTTATTCAGAATCAGGATTTTATACTGAATTGCACAGAAAAATTTTTAATGAATATGTAGAGATTGAAAAATACGAAGATTTTTTAAGAATTTTTAAAGATAAAGTTACTCAAACTCCCGAAGAATTAAAATACGATGGGTATATGGTAATGCTTGATGAAGCTCAAATGTATCCTAATATATTAATAGAAAAAATTAGACTATTATCAGATACTAGAATGTTTAAATTCTTATTTACAGTTCATAAGACAATTGCTGATGAGGATATTTTAGCTCAAGAGCATTTTACTACTAGAATTTGGGAAAGTATTGAACTTAGTGAATCTAGTGAAGATGAAATTAAAACTTATATTAATAAGAAATTAGAAACTTTAAAGAATGGTTTGGATAAAGGATTTTTTAGTAATAAAAATTATAAGTTTATATATAGCGTTACTAAAGGAAACTTAAGAACTGTTAATATGTTATTGTATAAAGCATTTGAAATATATGAATTTTATGAGCAAGAAAGATTTAGTGAGTTTAGTAATCCAAAAATCAATGAAAAAGTATTAGAAATGGCTGCTCTTGATAAAGGTTTATTAAATGCTTAATTTACATGAAGTTATAGAATTAGAAAATAAATGGAAAATTTATTCAAGTAAGAAAAAAAAGAAAAAGTATATCTTTTTATACATATTAGCTTTTATTATATTTGTTATTTTTATATCTGCTTTAATATATTTTGCATACTCAAAAGGTGCTAGCGAATTAGAAACTAATGTAAAAAAAAGTAATAATGAAGTTAAAAAGATTATAAATGATACTAAGGTTAAATTAGAAAAAGAAAAAATATTAGATAATAAAAATATTATCAATAAACCAGTAGAAGTAATTAGTAATAAGCCAAATAATGATAAAAAATTAGTAGATATGCCTAAAGAAGAAGTTAATACTACTACTTTAGCAGATACTACAAATAATGAAACTATATCATTAAGCATTATGAATATAGATGTTAAAAACTCATCTTTTAAATCAAATACAAGTGAAACAAAATCAAGTAATATTAAAAATAATAACATTATTAAAAATATACCTAAAAATATAGAAACTAACACAATAGTTATTACTGATTTAAATTCTAAGGCTACACCTAAGGTAGAAAGCAAAAAAGAATTAGATGATTTAGAATATTTGAAATTAAAATTTTCTGAAACTAATAGTATATATTTTGCTTTAGATATAGCTGATGTGTATTATTCTAAAGGCGATTTTAAAAACGCTAGAGAATGGGCATTGACTGCAAATAAATTAGATGTTAAAAACGATAAATCTTGGGTTATGTTTGCAAAAGCAAGTTATAAATTAGGTTTAAAAGAGCAAGCTATTAATTCTTTAACTAATTATTTAAATTCTAATAGCTCAACTCGTGTTAAACAAACTTTAGACTTAATTAAAGAAGGTAAATTATGAGAAAAATTATTTTTTTATTAATAGCTTTAAATTGTTTTGCTATTAGTTTAGCAGACATTAATAAAGCTATTGAAAATCAAGAATATTCAAAAGTATGCAATAATTTAGTATATGATTTAGCTGTAAAAAATCAAGATGATGGATTGATGAATTTGTATGGTATTGCATGTTTAAGAACAGATTATATAAACAAACTATCAGCTGTTATTATTGCACTTAGAAATTCAAAAGAAGCAAGAGCTAATGCTGTTTACTATTCAACTATTTTATATAAGAAAAAATTATTACATTCAGCACTAGTTGATAACCTTAATATAAGCTCTATTAAGCTACCTAAGTGTGATTATATTTTATCTGATATTTACGATGATTATATATCAGGTAATTATATAAAGGAAAATGATAAATATATTTTTAGATATAATGATAAAATCTATGAAATGAGTTTGAGATTTGATAAACCATTTACTAAGATGGTTTTAACTATTTTAAATTCAAACAATCAAATATTAGAAGTGAAAGAGTACTGGTAATGGAATTTGTAGATCGTTTAGGAGTTTTAGTATATAGAAGAAAAATGGAATTAAAAGACACTATTATGTCTTTTGAAAATCCACAAGATAAGTTAAATTATTTAAAAAGCGTTTTAGATGAAAGCACATTAGAATCTTTATTGATTGACCTTTATAAGACTAATGGTATTACTTTAGATGATATTGCATTACATTTTGAAATAGGTAATAAAGAATTTTTAGAAAAAATTGCACAAAAATTAAGATTTGAATATATAGATTTAGATTCGGTTGATATTAATTATAAGATTTCTGAAAAAATTCAGTATTCAGTTTTATCAAACTATGGATTTTTACCTTTTAAAGAAGATGAAATTAATTTATATGTAGCATATAAAGAACCATTTAATTTAGAAACTCAAGATAAAGTTCAACATTTATTTAGTAGAAAACTTGTTAAAAACTATGTCGCACATCCATCTCAAATTGATAGATATTTAAGTAAAATTCAATTAAATGAAAGTATAAAAGATATTATCAATGATATTAGAAAAGAGTTAAGCTCTGATCCTACAATGACTGGTGGAGAGCAAGATAGCTCTGGAATTTTAAAATTAATTGAAGTTATCCTTAGAACTTGTATTGTAAATCGCTCAAGCGATATTCACATTGAACCAACCGAGACAAACTGCATTGTTCGTGGTAGGATTGATGGTATGCTAACTGAAATATTTATTTTTGATAAAGATATATATCCACCAATGGTTTCTAGAATGAAACTTTTATCAAATATGGATATTGCAGAAAAAAGAAAACCACAAGATGGTAGATTTTCTGCTAGGGTTTTAGATAAAGAATATGATTTTCGTATTTCAACATTACCTATTATAAATGGCGAAAGTATAGTTTTAAGGATACTTGATAAATCAAAGATTTTAATTAGTCTAGGCAATCTTGGAATGCACCCTACAAATCTTGAAAGATTTCAAGCAGCAATGCATGCACCTTATGGGATTATTCTTGTAACTGGTCCAACAGGAAGTGGTAAAACAACTACTCTTTATGCTGCGCTTAATGATATGAAAAGCGTTGAGACTAAAATTATCACGGTTGAAGACCCTGTAGAGTATCAGTTGAATTTGATTCAGCAAGTACATGTTAATGAAAAAGCAGGACTAACATTTGCAGCTGCTCTTAGGTCTATTCTAAGACAAGACCCTGATATTATAATGATAGGTGAGATTAGGGATGCTGAAACATTAACAATTGCTATTCAAGCAGCACTTACGGGACACTTAGTATTTTCAACTCTTCACACGAATGACGCAGTTTCAGCCGTTACTAGGATAGTTGATATGGGGGTTGAGCCTTATATGGTTAGTGGTGCATTAACAGCAATTGAAGCACAAAGACTTGTAAGAAAGCTTTGCCCTAATTGTAAGCAAGTTACAAAAATACCTGATAATTTTTATTCAAGAATTGAAAAGTATGTAAAAGAAGTAGAAAATCCACAATTTTATAAGCCTGTAGGTTGCCCTAAATGTTCTCAAACAGGCTATACTGGTCGTGAAATGATAAGTGAAATTCTACCAATCAGCGATAGAATTTCTTCTATGGTTGCAGCGGGTGCATCTAAAGAAGAGATTAGAAAAGTAGCTTACGAAGAAGGTTTTGTTGATATGTTTCATGATGGTATAGTAAGAGCTGCTAAGGGTGTTACTAGTGTTGATGAAGTATTAAGAGTTGCGAAAGAGTAATAAATGAAGAAATTTCAAGTTGAGTATATTAGTAAAGGACAAAAAAAGGTCTTAACTCTAACAGCACAAAGCAAGGCAAGTGCTGTTGAACAAGCTAAAAATAAAAATTTAGGTCGTATAGTAAAGGCTGGCGAAGTTCAAACCGTTTCGCTAGGAAGTGCTGTTGATAAATTAAAAAATTTATCTTTTTTTAAACCTACTATAAAATTACCTGATTTGATTGCTTCAATTAACCAATTAGGTGTTATGGCTGGTGCTGGTATTTCTATCCATGATAGTGTGAGAGAAGTTGCAAATTCAAGTGCAAACAAAAGAGTAAAAGAAATATTTATGAAAGTTTATGAAGACTTAAATGCTGGTCTTAGTATAAGCTTATCACTTGAACCATTTCAAGCAGAATTAGGCGATATTACTTTAGCTATGATAAAACTAGGTGAGAGCACTGGTAAATTAGGTGAGAGTTTAAAAAAACTTGCAGAAATTTTACAAGAACTATACGATAATCAACAAAAATTTAAAAAGGCATTGAGATATCCTATTATTGTTGTTACAGCAATTGCAATAGCATTTACTATATTAATGCTTGTTGTTGTACCGCAATTTAAAGAAATATTTGAACAATTAGGAGCTAATTTACCACCAGCTACCAAAGCCTTATTATTTATTGAGCATACTTTAAGAAATTATGGAATATATGTTTTAATTGTGCTTATTGGTGGCATATTTGCTAGTAAGAGATTTTATGGAATTAATGATAATTATAAAGCTTTAGTTGATAGATATGCATTAAAGACTTATCTAATAGGAAAGATTATTTTATTTGCTACTATGAGTAGATTTAATCTTATTTTTACAGAGTTAGTAAGAGCAGGTATTCCTATTGCAGATGCGCTTGATACTTCACTTAGAACAATATCAAATACTACTATGAAAAATAAACTCAATGCAACTAAAGTTTCAATTTCAAGAGGGCTTAGCTTAACTGAATCTTTTAAAGAAACTGAGCTTTATGAAAATATGCTTATTCAAATGATTAAAGCAGGTGAGGCCAGTGGTCAATTAGATGCAATGCTTGAAAAAGTTACTGGATATTACAAAGAAAGATTTAATAGCATTATAGATAACTTATCAAGTTATATTGAGCCAATTCTTATGCTATTTATTGCAGGTATGGTTCTTTTCTTAGCACTTGGTATTTTTATGCCTATGTGGGATTTAGGAAGTGCAGTTAAGAGCTAAAATCTTTAGCCTTTTTTGGCTAAAGATTAATTCTTTATATTTTGAATTTACAATAATTTAACTAAGTTTTATACAATCTAATTTATTAGGATTTATTTTAATAATAATTTTTATAAAAGATTTTATTTAGTTTTAATAAATTAAAATTTTATAGTAAAATCATTTGGTTTTTTAATTATAAATTTTAATAAATTTTATTCATATACAAAATTATTAAAGGAGTTAAGATGACTAGAATATTAATGATTGAAGATGATTTGGAATTAGCAGAAATTTTAAAAGAATATTTAGAACAATATGATATGAAAGTTGATATTGCTGATGAGCCATACATTGGATTATCAAAATTAAACCTTACTACATATGATTTAATTATTTTAGATTTGACATTACCTGGTATGGACGGACTTGAAGTTTGTAAAGAGATTAGAAAAAAATATACAAGTCCAATCATAGTATCATCTGCAAGACATGATATTAATGATAAGGTAGAAGCTTTAGAATTAGGTGCTGATGATTATCTACCAAAACCGTATGATCCAAAAGAATTAAAAGCTAGGATTACATCTCACTTAAGAAGATTTGAGCAAATTCAAATAAGTGCAAACGAGCATAGCAACAAAACTTTAGAATATGATGAATTTAAACATGCAATATATTTTAGGGGTAAAGAATTAGTTTTAACAAATGCAGAATTTGATATTCTAAGCTATTTAATTAAAAAAGAAGGTGGGGTAGTTAGTCGTGAAGAATTAATTTATAATTGTTCTTCAATTAACGAAGAAAGTTCAAATAAAAGTATAGATGTAATCATATCTAGAATTCGTCAAAAAATTAGTGATGATAGTAAAACTCCAACTCATATTCATGCAATTAGAGGGATTGGTTATAAACTTACGCAATGAAATCTAGTATTTTTTATGTAATTACATTTATTTTTATACTAGCTACATCAACTATAGGAATTGCATTTATTTGGTTGATAAATTATGATAAGGATAATTATTCAAACGAACTAAACGCTAGATATTCTTACTTAGCGAATTTAAAACTCCAAGAATTAAATAATGCAATTACTGAAGATGAATTTAATTACAAACAAAATCAATTTAAACTTAAATTAATAGACCAAGATAGTAAAAAATTAATTTTATTTGATGCTATAACATTGGCTGAAGATAGTAATAACTTAGGAGCAAGTAAAATTCTTACAAGTAATGGTAAGAATTATTTATATATAATAGCAAATGATAAAGATTTCTTATATGAAGATACGAATTTTAATTCTTATAGATATATGAGTATTCAAATAATATTATGTATAGTTATTTTGGTTTTATTAATTAGTTATATATTTGTTATAGGTAAATTAAGACCTATTAGAAGACTTAAAAGACAAATTACAAAATTTGCTAGCAATGATTTAGATAATATAGAAAATATAAGCAAGGGTAATGATGAGATTTCTCAAGTTTCAGATGCTTTTTATCAAGCTATTAAAAAAATTAAAGATTTAAATACTTCAAGACAATTTTTTTTAAGAAATATAATGCACGAGCTTAAAACTCCAATTACAAAAGGTAGGATTACAGCTGAAATGCTAGAAGATACGAAATTTAAGCAAAGACTTATAAATGTATTTGATAGAATGGTTATTTTAATAGATGAATTAGCCGCAGTAGAGCAAATCACAAGTGGAGTTGCAAAAAATCCAAAGAAAATTTCAATTAATCACATTTTTAATGAAGCAAAAGAAATGTTGCTTTTAGAAAATGAAAAAATTAATATTATAAGTGATAATACTTTTGTAGTTTATGTTGATTTTAAACTATTTACAACTGCAATTAAAAATTTATTAGATAACGCTATTAAATATTCAGATGATAATGCTGTAAGAGTTATAATTTGCCATGAAAGTATAAAGTTTTATAACAAAGGTAAAAAATTAGATAAAAATATTGAGTATTATTTAGAGCCTTTTACTCAAGGTGGTAATAAGAGTTCAAATTCTTTTGGCTTGGGGCTTTATGTTGTAAATACGATTTTAGAAGCTCATAAATTGAAATTAAATTATAACTATGATAATGGTTATAATATTTTTGCCATTACTAATCTTGATAATATAATCAAAGAAGAAAAAACTCAAGAAAAATAACCTTTATTAACTTTAAAAAAGCTAAAATACTCGCTTATTTCACACACACCAATCCTTATTTGTTGCAACGCTAGTTGTATTTGGGTGTGGAGGTAAAAACAATTTTTTAAGGAGAAACCTATGGTTACAATGAGAGATTTATTAGAATGTGGTGTGCATTTTGGGCATCAAACAAGACGCTGGAATCCTAAAATGAAAAAGTTCATTTTTGGTGAGAGAAAAGGTATTTATGTAATTGATTTACAAAAAACAATTAGATATTTTAGATATACATACAATATCGTTCGTGATGCAGCAGCAGAAGGTAAAACAATTTTATTTGTTGGAACTAAAAAGCAAGCAACAGATGCTATTAAAGAATACGCAATTAAATGTGGAATGCCATATGTAAATCACAGATGGTTAGGTGGTATGATGACAAACTTTGAAACTATTCGCCAATCAATTAGAAAACTTGAAGTTATTGAAAGTATGCAAGAAGATGGAAGCATTAATTTATTAACTAAAAAAGAAGCATTAATGCTAAATCGTAAAAAAGAAAAATTATTAGATTATTTAGGCGGTATTAGAGACCTTAAAACTCGCCCTGATATGATTTTTGTAATTGATACAGTAAAAGAAAAAATTGCAGTTGCAGAAGCAAATAGATTAAAAATCCCAGTAGTAGCTCCAATTGATACAAACTGCGATCCTGATGTTGTAGATTTTCCTATCCCAGGTAATGATGATGCTATTCGTTCAGTTCAATTATTCTGCCAAGAAATGTGCGAAGCTATATTAGAAGGTAAAGCTTTAAGAGAACAAGATGGTGAAGTAGTTGAAAGAGCAGAAGTTAGCGAAGATGAAAAACAAGAAGTATTAGAAGAAGCTATGATGGAAGGGGAAATGTAATGGCAGAAATTACAGCAGCAATGGTAAAAGACCTGCGCGAAAGCACAGGTGCTGGAATGATGGATTGTAAAAACGCACTTAAAGAGTGTGATGGAGATATGCAAAAAGCGGTTGAATACTTAAGAGAAAAAGGCTTAAGTAAAGCTGCTAAAAAAGCTGATAGATTAGCAGCTGAAGGTTTAATTGGTGTTAAACTTTCAAATAATTTAGCAAGTTTAGTAGAAATCAATTCAGAAACTGACTTCGTTGCTAAAAATGATAAATTTATAGATTTAGTAAATAAAACAGTTGAGCAAGTTCAAGTTAGTGGAGTTTGCGATGTTGAGAGTTTATTAAATAGCAATATTGATGGGGCTAAATTTGAAGATTATCTAAAAAATCAAATCGCAACTATTGGAGAAAATTTAGTTGTAAGAAGATTTGCTACTTTAAAAGCAAATGATAATGAAGCTTTAAGTGGTTATTTACACACAAATGGTCGTGTGGGTGTTATTGTTAAGGCTAAATTTAATAATGCTGCTAATAAAGCAAAAGTTGAAGAATTTTTAAAACAACTTTGTATGCATATTGCAGCTATGAAACCAAGTGTTTTAAGCTATAAAGATTTAGATAAGGAATTTGTAGAAGCTGAATATAGAGCTTTATGTGCTGAACTTGAAAAAGAAAATGAAGAATTAGTTCGCCTTAAAAAGCCACTTCATAAAATTCCACAATTTGCAAGTAGATTACAAATTACTGATGCAGTTTTAAAGAAAGCTGAAGAAGATATAAAAGCTGAATTAAAAGCTCAAAATAAACCGGAGCAAATTTGGGATAAAATTGTTCCTGGTCAAATGGCAAGATTTATAGCTGATAACTCAATTTTAGATTCTCGCCTTACATTAATGGGACAATTTTATGTAATGGATGATAAGAAAACTATAGAGCAAGTTATTGCTGATAAATCAGCTGAATTAAAAGATGAATTAGTAATTGAAAGCTTCGTAAAATATGAAGTTGGCGAAGGCTTAGAAAAGAAAAACGAAGATTTCGCAGCAGAAGTTGCAGCTCAAATGGGTAATTAATGTTAAAAGCAAGCGGTATTGGTAAAAAATACGATGCCGTTTTATTTAACAATTTAAATTTAACTTTAAATCCGCAACAAACTTTAGCCGTCTTAGGCAAAAGTGGTTGCGGAAAATCTACATTATTGCATATTTTATCAACACTTTTAGCACCTGATAGCGGGGAAGTCTTTTATAAAGATAAGAATATTTATAAACTTAGCGAAGATGAAAGATTATTAATAAGAAGAAATGATTTTGGAATTATTTTTCAGCAGCATTATCTTTTTAAAGGATTTTCAGCTTATGAAAATATTGAATTAGCAAGTGTTTTATCAAATAATAAAATAGATGATGAGATAATTAATTTTTTAGGTATTAAAGAAATTCTAAATAAAAAAGCAAATGAATTAAGTGGCGGAGAGCAACAAAGAGTAAGTATTGCTAGAGTTCTTTGCAAAAAACCTAAAATTATTTTTGCTGATGAGCCAACTGGAAATCTTGACCCAACAAATGCAAAAATAGCTATGAAATTATTGATTGATTATGTTAAATTAAACAATTCAGCCTTATTTTTAATTACTCACGATGAAAATTTAGCTTTAATGTGTGATGATATTTTAAGGATAAATAATGGGTAAGTTAGTTTTTTTAAGTGGAGCTGGTCTTAGTGCCCCATCTGGCTTAAGCACTTTTAGAGATAATGATGGTTTGTGGGAACAATATGATTTAGATATAGTTTGTAATTATCAAACTTGGATTAAAAATTTTAATTTAGTTCATGAATTTTATAATAAAAGAAGACTTGAATTAAGAAAAGTTAAACCTAATAAAATGCACGAAAAAATTGCTGAAATATCAAAGCGTTTTGAAGTTATTAATTTTACTCAAAATGTTGATGATTTATTAGAGCGTGCAGGGTGTGAAAATGTAATTCACTTGCACGGAAAATTATTAGAATTACACTGCACTAATTGTAATGATATTACTAAGCTTAATTTAAATGATGATTTGGAATTTAAATTTGAAAATTGTAAAAAATGCCAAAGTAAATTAATTAAACCTAGTGTGGTATTTTTTGGAGAACAAGCGCCATTTTATACTGATTTATATTCAACATTTTATAATCTTAATGAAGATGATTTGGTGGTTATTATAGGAACAAGTGGTGCAGTTATTAATATAAATTATTTATTAAGGTTTGCAAAATCTAAAAACATACTAATTAATTTAGAAAAAAATAAATATATAAATGAAGCTTTATTTTCTCATATTATTTATAAATCTTGTGATGAATGTATAGATGAATTAGAGCAAATTATTCAAGAATGGAACTCGTAAGATTATTTAGTGAGCAAAACATAGTTTTGTTTATGCTATTACTTGCTAGAATGAGTGGACTTTGCTTGTTTTTTCCATTTTATTCGCATTTACAAATTCCTGTGGTTATTAAGTCTAGTTTTGTTATTATTATGACTTTTTTTTTCTATCCATTAGCTCATACTAATATAACGCCAAATTATTTAGTTATTGCTCTTATAACTGAGCTTTTGTTAGGACTTGTTGCAGGTCTTTGTTTGCAGCTTACTTTTACGATTTTACAAATGAGTGGAGAACATATTAGTTTTATTATGGGTTTTTCTATGGCTAGCGTGCTTGATCCAAATACTGGTGCAAATACTCCTATCATTGGTCACTTTATTTCTCTTATTGCATTACTTTTGTTTTTAGCTTATGATGGACATCATTTGGTCTTGTTATTTTGGGCAAAGAGTTTAAATGGTATTGCTTTAGGTGATTTTGCTTTGCATGATGGTTGGTTTAGACAGATAATGAATGAGACTAAAGACATATATTTAATTGGTCTTAGCCTTGCGTTTCCAATAATTGCTATATCAATGCTTAGTGATTTTGTATTTGGTTTGCTTATGAAAACAATGCCACAATTTAACCTTTTAGTGGTAGGCTATCCTATAAAAATAACGATAGCATTTATTGTTTTGATGACAATTTTAGCTACAATCTTGTTTTATTTTAAAGAATTGGTTTTAAAAGTGTTTTTACAACTTGAACTATTTGTAAGTTAGGAAGGTATAATGAATGCAATATTAATTAATAAAAATCCAGCAATTTCAAGATTAATAAGCCTTAGTTTGCAAAAATTAAATATTACTTATAAAGAAATAAATAATTTAGAAGAGCTTGAACCTTGTGATATTATTATAGCTGATAATGAGTGTGAAGTTGATATTAAATTATGTCAACAAATGTCTAAAAAACTAATTCTTATATTAGCAAAAAATGAAACAAGTAATGATGCAATAGTTATTCATAAACCATTTTTACCTACTGATTTTATAGATTTGATAAATAGTTTTAAAGACGAATTAAAAGAAGATTTTAATACTAGTGATTTAGATAATATTGATTTATTAAGTGATGATATTGATTTGGAAGAATTTAAAATAGATAATATCACTGATTTAGATAGTTTAGACTTGAATGATTTTGGTAATAGTTTAGGTTTAGAAACTAAGCTTGATTTAGATAATACTGATGAATTAAATTCTATAGATGATTTTAACATAGATAGTATTGAAGAACTTGATAATTTAAATAATGATGAATTATTGCAAGATTTAGATAGTTCTAATGATTTAACTTCTTTAGATGATGAATTACTGCAAGATTTAGAGAATTTAGATGATGTTGATAATAAATTTAGTGAAGAATTGGATAATATTGAAGAACTTGATAATTTAAATAATGATGAAGCATCTCAAGGTTTAGATGATATTAATAATGAATTAGATGAGAATTTAAGCGCTCTTGATGATTTAAATTCTTTAGATGATGAATTAGATACGAAATTATCTGATTTTAATGAAGATGAGAATTTAAACAATGATGAACTATCACAAGATTTGGATAGTTCTAATGATTTAACTTCTTTAGATGATGAGTTACCACAAGATTTAGATGATACTAATGATGAATTAGATGAGAATTTAAGCACTCTTGATGATTTAAATTCTTTAGATAATGAATTAGATACGAAATTATCTGATTTTAACGAAGATGAGAATTTAAATAATGATGAATTATCGCAAGATTTGGATACTTTAAGTGATATTGAGAATTTAGATGAATTAAGTAATGCTATTGTTTTAGAAGAAGATTTAAAAACTACGAAAGACATAGATGATTTAGAAGAGAATTTAAATAATGATTTAAATTTAGATGATTTGAATAATATTGATGAATTTTCATTACCTGAAAGTTTTGAAGAATTAAGTAGAGATTATCAAGATTTATTGCAAGATGATATTGATTTTACAAGTTCAAATGATTTAGAAGAAGATATAAACAATAGTTATGAAGATGATAATTTTAAAGATTTAGAAGATGATTTAAATCCAGAAATAACAAATGATTTTGATGTTGTTACGGGTGATTTAGATGTAGCTGAAGATATGAAAGATGATTTTAATGATAGTGGTTTAGAAGAAGAATTTGAAGATGTGAAAGAAGATTTGAATGTTAATAATCATTTAGAAGATGTTCAAGATAATGAATTAGGTTCTTTAGCTGCTTTTGATGATATTAAAGATGATATTGAAGATATTCAAGAAATTGTAGGAGATGAAAAAGTGAGTGATTTTGATGATTTAAATGAAATTGAAATTAAAAAAGCGTTAGGGGAGGAAGTTGTAGAATTATTAGACAATAATGAAGATATAAAAGAAAAAAATAATGATTTTACTAATAGCATAGAAGCAAATGTTGATGATGACATTAGTGAAGTTAGCGAAAATGTTACAAAAGCAGTAAATCAAGCTATTATCAATAGCACAAAAGGCACGAAAAATCGTATAAAAGATATAAATATATCAATTAATATAAGTTTTAAAGATTAATTATGGCAGGAATTTTATTAATATCAGGCCCAAGTGGTGCGGGCAAAAGCACACTATTAGAGCGTTTAGCACAAGATTATAATGATTTTTATTTTTCAATATCAGCAACCACTAGAGCTCCTAGAGCAGGAGAAAAAGAGGGTGTAAATTATTATTATTTGACCCACGAAGAATTTGAATTAGGAATTAAAAATGATGAATTTTTAGAGTATGCTAATGTTCATGGGAATTATTATGGAACGCCATTAAAACCAATTTATGACGCTTTAGAAAATGGTAAAAATGTTATTTTAGATATAGATGTTCAAGGCTTTAGAATAGTAAAAGATAAATTAGGTAAAGATTTTTTATCAGTTTTTATAAGTCCTGAGAATGAAAAAGTATTAAAAGAACGCCTTGTTTCTCGTGGCACAGAAAATCCTGATGTAATTGCTAAAAGACTTCATAATGCAACTGCTGAAGTTCAAGCTATTGGAAGATATGATTTTTTTATTATAAATGATGATTTGGAAAAAGCTTATAAAGAGCTTAAATTACTTTACCAAGCAGCAAACTTAAAAGTGTTAAATAAAGACATTAAAAAATTTATTTCAGAATGGAAAAAAGGAGAATAATATGGGAATAGGTAGTGGATGGCACTGGATTATTGTTTTATTAGTAATCATTTTATTATTTGGTGGTAAAAAATTACCAGAACTTGCAAAAGGCTTAGGAAAAGGTATTAAAACATTTAAAAAAGAAATGGCAGATGATACTACTGCAAAGCCTGTGAATGAAATTGATGAATTAGCTGATAATACTAAAAAAACTGAAGCTAATGAAGTAAAAAGCGAGCAAAAAGCCTAATGCTAAAGGAAAGTATTAAAGAGTATTTATCAAAAGTATTAGAATGCGAATTTAGTTTAGAAAGTCCAAAAGATAGAAATTTAGCTCATTTTGCAATGCCTTGCTTTAGCTTTGCAAAAGAGCTTAAATTAGCCCCAAATAAAATTGCAGCAGATTTTGCAGAAAAATTGAAAAATTGTGAGATTTTTAGCAGTGTTGAAGCAGTGAATGCTTATGTCAATTTCAAATTATCAAATGATTTTTTAGATAAATTATGTAAAAATGCTTTAAATAACCCAGAAGATTTTGCAAAAAGTCCTAAAAAAAATTATAAAATCTTGCTTGAATATGTAAGTGCAAATCCTACAGGACCACTTCACATAGGGCACGCAAGGGGTGCTATTTATGGAGATAGTTTAAATAAAATTGCAAAACATTTAGGCTATACATTTGATACAGAATATTATGTAAATGATGCAGGTAATCAAATAGATTTATTAGGCGAAAGCGTTATTTTAGCTATAAGAGATTTTGTTTTAAAAGAAAATGTTGAATATCCTGAAAGTTTTTATGGTGGCGAGTATATGCAAGAACTTGCTAGGATTTTTTATGATAAATTCAAAGATGATTTTATAAATAACAAAACCAAAATAGCAAGTTTAGCTAAAGATGAAGTCTTAAAAGAAATCAAGCAAACTTTAGCAAATGCTAGAATTAAGATTGATAATTATGTAAGCGAAACTGCTTATTATCCAAAGCTTGAAGAAACTTTAGAAAAATTAAAAAAAGCCGAAGCAACATATTTAAAAGATGATAAATTATATTTAGCATCTACAAAATATGGAGATGACTTAGATAGAGTTATCGTGCGTGAAGATGGTAGGGGGACTTACTTAGCAGCTGATATTGTTTATCACGATGATAAATTAAGTAGGGGATATGATAAAGTTATTAATATATGGGGAGCTGATCATCACGGCTACATTGCTCGTGTAAAAGCTGCTATGAGTGCTTTAGGGCATGATGCTAATAATCTTGAAGTAATCCTAGCTCAAATGGTTAATTTGCTAAAAAACGGACAGCCTTATAAAATGAGTAAAAGAAAAGGTAATGTCATTTTATTTAGCGATGTTTTAGATGATATTGGAGTAGATGCTTTAAGATATATTTTTATAAGCAAGCGTTGTGATAGCCCGCTTGAGTTTGATGTAGATGAGTTTAAAAAGCAAGATAATTCAAATCCTATTTTTTATATAAACTACGCACATGCAAGAATTCATCAAATATTTGCAAAAGCTAATAAAAACTTTAATGATGTAATTAATGTTAGTTTGAGTAATTTTAAGGATGAAAATGCACTTAATTTATTATTTGACGCCTTAGCTTTAAATGATGTTTTAGAAGACGCTTTTAATAGCAGAACTCTTTCTAAATTATGCGATTATTTAAAACAAATCGCAAGTTCATTTCATAAAATTTATAATGAAACTAGAGTTATTGGACATGAAAATGAAGAGCAATATTTAAAAATATTTGCTCAAGTTGCTTTATGTATAAAAACAGGTTTTAGCTTAATTGGTATAAATGCAGTAAGTAGAATGGAAAAAGAGTGAGTAAAAAACACAACAAATCCCCAGAGCAAGTAGCTTTGGGGGTAAATAAAATTTATAAAAGTAAAAAAATAGAAAGTTATGTAGTATTAGTAGTTTTAGCATTTTGTTCTTATGCTATTGGTGAATTAAGCTTTTTTAAGAACTTTGGAATATCAGCTTTAATAATTGCCGTAATTTTGGGAGCTGTTATTGGAAATTTCGCACATCATAATGTAAGCTTATTAAAAAAAACAGGTGCTTTAGGAGTATGCACTAAGCAGATTTTAAGACTAGGGATTATTCTTTATGGTTTTAGAATTTCTTTAAGTGATATTGAAAGCATTGGTTTAAGTGGAGTTGGACTTGCTTTTTTTATAGTTTTTTCTACATTTTTTATTGGCTTATTAATAGGAAAATTATTAAAAATAGACTTTTTACAATCAGCATTAATTGCTAGTGGTTCTAGTATTTGTGGAGCTGCTGCTGTTTTAGCTAGTGAGAGTGTGCTAAAAGGTGGTTCGGCAAGAGTTGGTATAGCAGTTTGCACCGTAGTTGTGTATGGTTGTATTGGAATGTTTGTTTATCCATTGGTTCAAAATCTATTTGATTTAGATGGTAGATTATTTGGCTTTTTAGTAGGCGGGACTTTACACGAAGTTGCACATGTTGTAGGAGCGGGTTCTAGTATAGGAGTTGATGGGGCAAATTCAAGTATAGTTATAAAAATGGTAAGAGTTTTAATGCTTGTTCCGTTTTTATTAATGCTTAGTTTTGGATTTAAAAAAGAAGAAAAAAAAGGCAATTTCTTAAATCAAATTCCTTGGTTTGCTTTAGGATTTTTACTAGCTTGTGGCATATCAAGTTTGCCTATTTTAAATACAGAATATGCTTTAAATGTTATAAAGCCTAATATTGCTATTTTTGATACATTTTTATTAAGTTTAGCAATGGTGGCACTTGGAGTAAATATTAGAAAGGATATGTTAAGCAAAGCTGGTCTTAAGCCATTTATTATGGCAGCAATTTTATGCGTATGGTTAGTGGTTGCAGCTTATGCTTATATAAAGGTGTTTTGTTAATGAGAGCAGAATGGCAAAAATGTGAATATATATTATTAGCATTACCTCATAAAGATAGTGATTGGTCGCCTTATTTAAATGAGATTTTAAATTCTTATTTAGAATTTGCAAAAGCTATTACAAATCATTGTAAGGTGCTTTTAGTTCATCACGAAAGTGCAAATCTTGATGAGTTTAAAAAGTTAAATAATATAGAGTTTTATTGTTTTAATACTAATGATACTTGGATTAGAGATTTTGGTCCAATTGATAATAATTTGGATTTTGTTTTTAATGCTTGGGGGAATAAATTTAGTTCTAATTTAGACAATGCTTTTAATGAAAATTTGTTTAAAAATTATCTTAAAAAAGACCTAAATAAAATTGATTTTATTTTAGAAGGTGGTAGCATTGATACTAATGGCAAGGTATTATTGACAACTACTGAATGTTTATTAAACGATAATAGAAATCAACAAAGCAAAGAAGAAATAGAAAATACACTTAAAAAATATTTAAAAGTTCAAGAAGTTTTATGGCTTGAAAATGGTGTCATTATAGGTGATGATACGGATTCTCATGTGGATACTTTAGCTAGATTTATTGATGAAAATACTATCGCTTATAGTTCTTGCGAAGATGAAAATGATGAAAATTACGCTAGTTTAAAAGCCTTAGAAGATGAGCTTAAAAAAACTAAATATAATCTAATCTCACTACCAATTCCTAGCCCAAAACATTATAATGGCAAAAGATTAGGCTGCACTTATGCTAATTTTGTGTTTGTAAATGACGCTTTAATAGTGCCTTGTTATGATGATAAAAACGATGAATTAGTAAGACAAAAATTACAAAAAGCTTTACCTAATCATAAAATTATTTTAGTAAATGCCTTAGTCTTCGTAAGGCAAAATGGTTCATTACATTGTTCTTGTATGAATATATTTGAAGAATAATTTTATTTTCATAATTACTCTTTTTAATTAATTTTTTAATTTATAATAAAATTTTTATTTTAAAAACAAGGGGTAATTATGAAAAATATTTTAGATTTAGTAGGCAATACACCAGTAGTTAAACTCAATGCTTTAACAAATGATAAGATGGCTCAAGTTTATGTAAAACTTGAGAAATTTAATTTAAGCGGTAGTGTAAAAGATAGAGCTGCTTTAGCTATGATAGAAGAAGCTAAATTACAAGGAAAATTAAATTCTAATTCAATCATTTTAGAGCCAACTAGTGGAAATACAGGTATTTCTTTAGCGTTGATTGCTAGATTAATGGGCTATAAAGCTTGCATAGTAATGCCTGATACTATGAGTAAAGAAAGGCGAGATTTAATAAAAACTTTCGGAGCTGATTTAATTCTTACGAGTGGAAAAGATGGTATGAAAGGTGCTATTAATAAAGCTTTAGAATTAGCAAAGAGTGATAATAGATATATAATCTTACAACAATTTGAAAATCCAGCAAATACAAAAGCGCATTATACGAAAACAGCAGAAGAAATCATAAAAGAATTTAAAACTCTTGATTATTTTGTAGCAGGAGTAGGCACAGGCGGGACTATTAGTGGTGCTGGTAAGAGATTAAAAGAGCATTTTAAAGATATTAAAGTAATAGCAATAGAGCCAGAGCAATCTCCAATGCTTAGTAAAAATACAGCAGGAGCGCATAAAATTCAAGGCATAGGGGCTGGATTTGTTCCTGCTATTTATGATGCTAGTGTGGTTGATGATATTGTTTGTGTAGATGAAGCTGATGCAATTAATATGGTAAGATTATTAGCTAGTAAAGAAGGATTATTATTAGGAATTTCATCTGGTGCTAGTATATTTGCAGCTTTAGAATTGGCAAAAACTTTACCAAATGATAAAAAGATTTTAGCAATAGCTCCTGATGGCGGAGAAAAATATATTTCTATGGGGATTTTTGATGTTTGATAATTTAAAATATGATTTAGAAAATATTTTAAAAAACGACCCAGCAGCAAGGAATAAATTAGAAGTTTTTTTATTATATCCTGGTGTACATTCTGTGTTGTTTCATCGTTTAGCGCATTTTATGTATAAGAAAAAATTATTTTTTATAGCTAGATTTATATCTCAATTTTCAAGATTTTTAACAGGTATAGAAATACATCCAGGAGCAATAATTGGCAAAGGTTTATTTATTGACCACGGAATGGGAGTTGTGATTGGAGAAACGACTATTATAGGAGATAATGTTACTATTTATCACGGGGTTACTTTAGGTGGCACAGGTAAAGTTAGTGGTAAAAGACATCCTACCATTGAAGATGGAGTAATAATTGGAGCAGGTGCTACTATCTTAGGCAATATCACAATTGGTAAAAATGCAAAAATCGGTGCGAATGCTACTATTTTAAAAAATGTATCGCCAAATACAACAATGGTAGGAACTATAGGAAAGGAAATAATCAAGAATATAAAATAACTAGAATTTGATAATATCTTGAAAACTTATAAGGATAAAAATATGTTAAAAATTGGTTTAGTATCACAAAAATATAGCGAAAATATGAGAGAAATCACAAAAGCAAAGATTAAAAATGTTGCTAAAAAAGGTGCAAAATTAGTAATTTTACAAGAATTACACCAAAGTGCTTATTTTTGCCAAGTGCAAAATACTAATAATTTTGACCTAGCTAGTGATTATGAAAATGATTTGATTTTTTGGAGCGAAGTAGCAAAAGATAATAATATCGTATTAGTTACATCTTTATATGAAAAACGCCTAGAAGGTTTATATCACAATACCGCTATAGTTTATGAGAGTGATGGAAGCATTGCAGGAAAATATCGTAAAATGCACATACCTGATGATCCGCATTTTTATGAGAAATTTTATTTTACTCCAGGTGATTTAGGTTTTCGTGCGATTGATACAAGTGTAGGAAAATTAGGAGTTTTAGTATGTTGGGATCAGTGGTATCCTGAAGCTGCTAGATTGATGGCTTTAGATGGAGCGCAGATTTTAATATATCCTACAGCTATTGGTTGGCTTTATGAAAACGGCGTTAGCGATGATAGTGAAACTATGCAAGACCAATTAAATGCGTGGCTAGGCGTTCAAAGAGGACATGCAATAGCTAATTGTTTGCCTGTTGTGGGGGTAAATCGTGTTGGTTTTGAAGATGTAAGTCTTAGTGGCGAAAGCAGCATTACTCAAAATGAGAAAAAACATTTTATAAATAACAATGAAACTACTAAAAATGGTATTGATTTTTGGGGTAATAGTTTTGTATATGATGCACAAGGTAAAGAGCTATTTAGAAGCAATGAAAGCGAAGAGCTTGAAGTAGTAGTTGCTATAGATATGAAAAAATGCGAACAAATAAGACGCTGGTGGCCGTTTTTAAGAGATAGAAGAATAGAACATTATTCTAATCTAACAAAAAGAGCTATAAAAGAATAAATTATTTTGGAATTTAATTAGGAATTAGCATCAAGCTAATTTCTAATTGCTAGGATATTTTATGGCTTTTAAAAATGCAATTATTGATGATAGATTAGATAAAAAATACTCACTTTCTTATATCTACGGAGAACATACTAATAGTTGGTATGGCAGACAATGTCATAAATTTCCTTATGATTGGTATATTGTAATAGATGAAGAATTAGACTGCTGGTTTATGAATTGTATGTATTTTGATGACCCAGAACTAGACCATGCAGAGCTTAATAAATCTTTGTGGATTTTATATTATAAAGGCGAACATATAAGGATAATTTTAGATTATGATATCAAACAAGAGATTGATAATGTAGTTTATAATAGAGTTTATAAAATCCTTTCTATAAGAGATAATAAAACATTAAGTGAAAAAGAAATAATAGCCTTATTAAGAGAAATATTAGCTGTTTATAAATGGAATGGAAGCTTAAATAATGATAAAGAATTTAAAGCATATATAATAGATGAAGTGTTTGAAGATATTTTGTAAAAAAATTAAATCATTTTAAAAATATAAAGGATGAAAATGTTTTATAAAGAATGTGAGCTTTGCTCTTGTAAGATTTCAAAATTAAAATTATATACCTATAAAAAGGATTTAGGAATTTATACTTTAAAATGTCCTAATTGCAATGCTTCTTATGGATTGAAACTTAAAGTATATTTTGTAATGATTTATGCTATTTTGAATGAGATTTTAGGATGGTCTGTGTTTTTGCTACCATTTTTTTGTGTGTTTTTATGCAGTGATTTTGTGAGTAAGAATGCTGTCTTTTTAATCTTTGTATGGCTTGTATCTTTTCTAGGTATTGGGCTTTTTGTGGTAATACTTGAGCATTATTTAAATTTATTTATATTTTCTAAATTTGTTTTAATTGATGATAATGAGAAGTTAGAAGTTAAAAAAACTAGATTAATTAAATTAAAAGATTTTTTCATAAAGCTTATAAAAAGATGAAAATGTTTTATAAAGAATGCGAGTTTTGCTCTTATAATATTTCAAAGCTAAAATCATTTTCTTATAAAAAAGACTTAGGTATTCATACCTTGCAATGTCCTAATTGTAAGGCTTCATATATTTTAAAAGGCAAAATATCAAGATTAAAAATTAGCGAAATGATAAATATTATTTTTGGTGTGTTAGATTTTAGTATTGCATTTTTTATAGCTAGGGCTTTTGTTTATGATAATATTTTAATTTTTATAATTTTGTTTTTCTTAGTTTTTGTGATTTTATCTTTTATATTCTCTATTATTCAGCGTTATTTGGATTTATTAGTATTTGCAAATTTAAGTTTAATTAAAGATATAAAAACTAAAGATAATTGGCTTAAAAAAATAAAATATTATATTTTTTATAAAAGCTAATTCTTATTTTAAATTCCATAAAATTTTAAAGAATTAAAATATGAATTTGATTTTCAAAAAAGGAGAAAGAATGGCTTTTAAAAACGCAATTATTGGCGATAATTAGAGAAGAAATATTCTTTTGTAGATATTTGTATTAAACATACTAATGATTGGTATCTCAAACAACATCATAAATTTCCTTTTGAAGAACGCATTGTAATAGATGAAGAATTAGACTGCTGGTTTATGAATTGTATGTATTTTGATGACCCTGAGCTGGGCCTTACAAAACTTAATAAATCTTTGTGGATTTTATATTATAAAGGCGAACATATAAGGATAATTTTAGATTATGATATCAAACAAGAGATTGATAATGTAGTTTATAATAGAGTTTATAAAATCCTTTCTATAAGAGATAATAAAACATTAAGTGAAAAAGAAATAATAGCCTTATTAAGAGAAATATTAGCTGTTTATAAATGGGACGGAAGCTTAGATGAAAAAGAAGAATGCACAATTTATGTAAGAGAAGAAGTATTGAAAGATGAAGTGTAAAAGAATTTGATTGTTGGTTTAAAGATTTTATTTTTTAGTTTTTTGATTAATAAATTATGCTTTAAAAAGTTAAAGGCATAATTTATTTAATCTTTTATTAATCTTCTATCAATTTATATCCTAATGACGCATTATATATTATAAAACTATGGCAAGTATCAACTTGAAATTTATCAGAATCAGATTTAGGTTCTAAATCTACATTGTCATACCATTTTTTACACCAATCAGGCAAGCAAGCATCTTGTATAACATAGCCTACTTCTACAACTTTATTATTTCTAGGGTCTGTTTTGAACGCACATTTTTTACCATAATTCATATTTCCTTGAGTTACTATGGTTTTATCAGGATATGTTCTTATGATTTTAGCTGTGTTAGTATTAGAATTGTTGTTATGGTTTATAACATTATTTACATTTAAAAGTTCTGGCATAACGCAACCTGTAGATATAAAACATAACGCACTAGCCATAATTATATTAATTTTTTTACTCATTTTCTCTCCTTTATATTAGTTTTTTATTTTAATAATATAATACTTATAATTGACTTAATACAGAATATCAAAATTAATACTTCATCTTTTTAAATTCTCTTAGTTTTATTTATTTTTTGTAAATTTGTAACAATTTTGTAATTTTTTACGATTTTTATGCTTATTTTTCACATTAAATTCACATAAAAATCCTAGCATTTTCTTAAATCAATTTAAGGAGAAGTTATGAAAACTAAAATTAGTATGATTTTATTATTATCATCTTTTGCATTTGCGATAGACCCAAGTGTGAATAAAACCAAATCAGAAACAGGCATTAAACAAGCTAAAATGAATTGGGTAGTGCCAAGTGCTATGAGTGATGATGGGTATTTAGATGAAGAAAAATTACCTAAAGGCTCAAAATATATTGAAGCAGTGATTTTGGGAAATAAAATCCTAAATGAAACCACATATTACATAGGTCCAAAGGCAAAAGATGAGAGTAAAAGATATGCAGGAAATAATTTATCTTGCAGTAGTTGTCACGCAAATGGCGGGACTATTCCTTATGAATCAGGTTTTGTAGGAATTTATGCTAGATTTCCACAATACTTAGCTAGAGGCGATGTAGTCGCTACTCTTGAAAATCGTATAAATGGCTGTATGGAACGCTCTATGAATGGTAAGCCATTGCCTATTAATTCAGTAGAGATGAAAGCAATTGTAACTTATATGCACTATTTAAGCCAAGGTGTGCCAGTAGGTGCTAATGTTGAAGGGCAAGGACTTACTCAAGTAAAATTATTAAATAGAGCAGCTGATCCTAAAAAAGGTAAAGTTATTTATGAAGAAAAATGCTCAGCTTGTCACGGCGAAGATGGAGCAGGAATGCTAAATGACGAGCAAAAAGGTGGATATTATGTATATCCTGCTTTATGGGGAGATGATAGCTATAACACAGGTGCTGGAATGTATAGACTAATAAAAGCAGCTTCGTATATTAAAGGCAATATGCCAAAAGGCGATGCTACTTTAAGTGATGAAGAAGCTTTTGATGTAGCAGCTTATATTAATTCAAAACCAAGACCAATTAAGGCTAATCGTGAAGCAGATTTTCCTGATAGAAGGACAAAACCACTTGATATGGATGTAGCTCCTTATGATGATGATTTTAGCATAGAGCAACATAGATTTGGACCTTATATAAAAATGCAAGAAGTTAGCAAATCTAAAGCAAAATAAGTAAAAAAGGAATTTCAATTTTGAAATTCCTAAAATCTTAATTAAATTTAACATTATTTATATTTTTAAATTTTAAAATTATGTTTTATTTAAAGTTTCAAAAGGAGTATGTAATGTTAAAAACTATAAAAGCAAAACTTGGTTTTGTTATTATTTTAGGATTGTTTGTTTTATTTTTGATGCTTTATTTATTTTACAATAATAATCAAAAGACAATTCAAGCTAATTCAAATGAGGTAGCAAGAATTATGCAAGTTGATATAGAAGAAAAATTAAAAATATCAACTGATGCAATGATTAATGCGCTTTCAATTCATTTAAAAGATTTACAGAGTGAAAAAGAGAAAATTGATTATATAGCACAAGCTATAGAAAATTTTAGATTTGACAATGGTAATGGGTATTTTTTCGTTTATAAAGATACCACAGCAGTAGCTCACCCAGTTAGCAAAAAGCTAATAGGACAAGATTTAAAGGGAATGCAAGCTCCTGATGGGACTTTTTTTATTCAAGAATTAAGCAAAAAGGCTAATTCTGGTGGTGGTTTTGTAACCTTTCCTTTCCCTAAACCAGGCACTGATATTACAGCACCAAAATTATCTTATGTAGCATTAATACCTAATACAAATTCTTTATGGATTGGAACAGGTGTTTATTTAGATGAGATTGATAAGAATACTCACGAGTTAGAAAATTTAATCAATAGTAGTTTTGTTACGACATCTATTATTGCTTTATTTGTATTTATAGTGGTTTTTATCCCTTATATTGTATATGTGATGATGCTAATAGTAAAATCTTTAAGCAAATTAAATAATGGTA